>CAIOAQ010000103.1 GCA_903856025.1 uncultured beta proteobacterium | reverse complement strand
CCCGAGATTCAGTGCATTGACAATGTGCTCACGCTCGATGTAATTGATGCCGACTCGTTGCAATGATTCCGGTACGGATGCAACAGCAAAACCTTGAGCATCCACTACAAAACTACCTCCATTAAAGAGACGTTGGAGCAGATCGCTTTGTGCCAGAAATCGCTGTAGCTCTGGCCCACTTTTTGTGCTACTGGAACTGATTCGATTGGCGACCGTTTGCACTGCATGCAAGCGATCATTCAACTCCTGATCAATCTCCTGCGCCATCAAGGTCGCCATCTGGAACTGATGTCGTCCTAACTGCTGTTCAAGATCATCGTGCAGGACGCGGCTCATGAAAATAGTCAAGGACCAGATGCCGACCACAAACACGAGCAGCACCAACACCGTGATCCGACTGGCCAATGATTGAATGCGTAATATTTTTGGAAGCATTACCAATTCAGACCACGCTGACAAGCTTGTCTAAATCTTCGGCCGCCATTGGGCGGGCAAAAAGATACCCTTGAAATGCGTCGCACCCCATGCCCACAAGCATCTGGTATTGGTCCTCGGTTTCCACCCCTTCAGCAATCACTTGCATGCTGAGGTTGTGCCCCAGCGAGACGATGGTCTGCGCAATCACCTGATCGTCGGTAGCTACCAACACATCACGCACGAAGGATTGGTCAATTTTTAGTTGGTCCAAGTTGAGTCGCTTAAGGTACATCAGAGAAGAATAGCCGGTTCCAAAGTCATCGAGCGAGAAACGTACACCCAATGCCCGAATGCGTTGCATTTTTTCCACCACATCTGCAACATCTCCCACGAGCATGGATTCGGTCAGTTCCAACTCGAGCCGGACAGGGTTGGCACCAGCGCGCGCACGTGCACCAGCCACACAGTCGAAAAAATCAGCTTGGCTAAATTGCAACGCGCTGACATTCACTGCCATCGTCCAGTTTTTCATCTGAGGTTGATTCGCCCACTCGGCGAGTTGACGACAAGCGGTCTCGAGAACCCATTGACCAAGCGGCAAGATTAACCGCGTTTCTTCGGCGATCTCAATGAACGCCCCTGGAGGGACCAAGCCACGTGTGGGATGCTGCCAGCGCACCAGCGCCTCAGCTCCCAGCGGTACACCCTGCACATTGACCTGCAATTGATAATGCAGCACAAATTCTTGCTCAAGCAAGCCACGCTCGATGTCTTTTTCCAATGCGGTACGGGCAACTATCTGGGCCTGCATGGCTGGGTCAAAAAACCGTGCCACGTTTCGCCCTGCAGCCTTGGCTTGGTACATGGCGGCATCGGCGGTCTTAAGTAGGTCATCCACACTCTGGCTTAAGGAATCGAACAAAACAATACCCAAACTGGCAGAGCTGCGGTAGATGCGCCCGCTCAAGTTATAGGGTTGACTCAACGCGTACAAAATTTTCCCGGCAACGGCCTCCGCACGTGCAGCAGCGGTCGATTTATCTGCCCCCAGTGTGGGCAACATAACCATGAACTCGTCACCACCAAAATGCGCCACTGCGTCGCCTTCTCGTACGCAAGACTGTAAGCGTTTGGCGCTGTCACGCAACAAGTCATCACCGTATCCCGGCCCCAATACTTCATTGATCTGACGGAAATGGTCGAGATCGAGGAACAGCAGAGCTCCAACCTGGCTAGTTTGCATTGATGTCGCCATGGCGTTCATGAGCAAGCTGATCAAATGTCGTCTGTTGGGCAGGCCAGTGAGTTCATCAGTGAACGCCAGGCTATGAAGCTGCTCTTCAACGAAATGATGGGCGCGCAGGTCACTGAAGATGCAGATGTAGGTCAGGGAACCGTTTTCCGGCATAACAGACACCGTCAGGCCAAGCGGCAGCATCGTGCCGTCTTGACGCCGGCCTTCAAGTTCAATTTGAGGCGCTTTTGCCAAAACATTCCAGATCACATTGTCAGATAGCGTGCCCGTTGACACGCCCGATTCAGTCCTGAGCATCGGTAACAAGTCATCAATGGACCGACCAACCAGATCCGGTGTTAAGTAGCCAAACATGGAAGCTGCACTTGGGTTGACCGTATCGATCAAACCCT
>CAIOAQ010000102.1 GCA_903856025.1 uncultured beta proteobacterium | reverse complement strand
TTCAAAATATTTTGTGGCATAATCCAAGGCTTTCCTGATAAGGAAATGGGGCGGTTAGCTCAGGGGTAGAGCACAGCATTCACACTGCTGGGGTCACAAGTTCGAAACTTGTACTGCCCACCAAATTTGGTTGAATGAAATCTAGGACTTTGCAGCAATGTGGGGTCCTTTTTTTTGTCTAATTCACTTTGCATTCCCACTTGTGGAACGTTCGGTAAGCACATATCAAATCAGAAGCAGGATCTTCCGAAGATAGTTGAGAAGCCGCTTGAATACCTGTTTCCGATGTTTGACTGCGCTGGCGTTGCAAGGCAAGTGCGTCACGGATTCGACTGCTTTGCAAACCTTCGGTTAATCATGAGCGCACTTGTTACTGTAAAAAACAGAGCAATAAACCAAGTATATACAAGGGCTACATGGTTGTTTTAATCAAAGATACTGCCTCTTTCACCAGCTCTGGCCCCTTGTAGATGAGTCCGGTGTAGATTTGCACCACGTTGGCGCCAGCGCGAATTTTGCTCACTGCGTCCTGTGCACTCATGATGCCACCCACACCGATGATTGGAAAGTCTGGACCCAGTGCGCTGCGGAGCTGAGTAATCACCTGGTTGCTCATGGACAAAACCGGAGCGCCAGATAGACCACCAGCTTCCTGTGCATGCGGCATGCCCTGAACCGCGTCACGGCTCAGGGTTGTATTGGTGGCAATGACACCCCAAGTATTGTTAGCCCGCCCTTGAGCGTTGTGTCCATAGCGCTTGAGAATGTTGGAAATCACAGTGATTTGCGCGTCATCCAGATCGGGCGCAATTTTCAAGAAGATGGGCACGTTTTTTTTGTACTTCGTAGCCAAACTTTCGCGTCGTTGCGAGATGGCAGCCAGCAACGCATCCAGCGCGTCGTCGTTTTGCAGGCTGCGTAAATTCTTGGTGTTAGGACTGGAGATATTGACGGTGACGTAATCGGCATAGGGGTACACGCCGTCCAGACAAGTCAGATAGTCATCGGTTGCTTTTTCGATCGGGGTAGCCGCATTTTTTCCAATATTCAGGCCCAACAACATGCCGGTCGTTTGTCCTGGATGGGCAAGACGCTGCTTGTATAGATGGGATCGCTTGACGTTGGCAACAAAGGCATTTAAGCCATCGTTATTGAAGCCCAGGCGGTTGATCAGTCCCTGTGCCTGAGGCAGACGAAAAATGCGCGGCTTGGGGTTGCCGCTTTGTGCCAAGGGGGTCACCGTGCCCACTTCCACAAAACCAAAACCCATGGCACCCAGGCCATCGATGCAACGCGCATTTTTATCCAATCCAGCAGCAAGTCCCACACGATTTGGAAACCGCAGGCCAGCCAATTCAACCGGGTCACTGATACAAGGCGAACGGTAGGCCCAGTTCAACAATGAATGCTGGGTGCGCTGCAGTGCATTAAGCGTTAGTTCGTGGGCCGCTTCGGGGTCCAGTCCAAACAAAAATGGACGCGTGAGGGCGTAGGGAACAAGAGCCATTGGATAATTGATTCGTTAGAAATTGTTCTGATTTTCACCGATACCCAATCGAAAGGCCTTTGACATGTCCACATTCTCCCAAGATGATCTGAAAACCCTGGTCGGGCAGGCAGCGCTGAAGTACGTGGTCAAGGGGGAAATTGTGGGTGTCGGCACAGGTTCCACAGTCAACAAGTTCATTGATGCGTTGGCCAGTATCAAAGACCAAATCAAAGGGGCCGTGTCGAGCTCCAACGCCAGCACTGAGCGGCTCAAGGCTTTGGGAATCCGGGTGTTTGATTCCAATGACGTGGAGGCGTTGTCGGTCTACATCGATGGTGCCGACGAAGTCGACCATCAAGGCTTCTTGGTCAAAGGCGGTGGCGCAGCGTTGACACGCGAAAAAATCATCGCAGCTCAATCGCACCAGTTTGTTTGCATTGCAGACGAGTCCAAGTTGGTGCAAACGCTGGGCAAATTTCCTCTGCCGGTGGAAGTGATTCCGATGGCGGTACAGCGTGTCATCCGGCAATTTCGGGCAATGGGCGGAACTGCGCAAGTGCGTTTGCGCGATGGCGTTGCGCTGGTCACCGACAACGGCCAGCACATCGTCGATGTGACGGGTTTACAAATCACGGACCCGTTGGCATTTGAGACACTGGTGAGTCAATGGCCTGGTGTGGTCACGGTTGGCGTGTTTGCGCACCAGAAAGCGCAAGTGTGTCTGTTGGGTACCGCGCAAGGTGTTCGAACGTTGACGTTTTAGTCAGCTATTTGATCGCTTTTCAACGAGACTTCAATGATCGCCTTGGCGTACCTCAGGCGCGCAGTGCGTACAGCGAACGGGCCAATTTGGCCTCAAGTGGCCAGGGTTCTGCACCCATGCGTGCGGCCAGAAGTTCTGCGCAGAGCACCGAAAAACTCAGTCCGCGTGAGCCCATGCCTGCGCAAAGCCACAGGCTGGGTTGCTCTGACACATCCAGTGGCCCAACCGCGGGCAGGCGGTCTTTGGTAACGCAGCGGGTGTTTTTCCAATGGTGGAGCGTGTTGGCTGAAAATTCTGCCGCCAGATGCTGGGCAAGATGGGGCAATAGTTTCTGAAGATGTTCAAAGTTGATGGCTTGGTTATCCAGGTCGCTGCGTTCAGCCTGAGAGTCGGGCTGGTAAGACGAGCCCATGAACCAGGCCAACCCATCGGCGATAGGTACACCAGGCACCATGCTGCCAGCGCCATTCACCGGAAACGCTGGAAAACTGGCATCGATGGGTGAGGGGTGCATCTGCCAGCTGAGCATGCCACGCATCCCGTGTGTGGTTGGTAAATGTGCATCTACCCATTGTAAATATTTGGAAGAGTGCTGCAGTTTATATAGCAAGTCAAAGGCCCCACTGGCATTGGCAAAGACCACACGCTCGGCCACGCAAAGTACGTTGCCAAGTGCATCCAGCAGTTCCCAGTCCGCGCCATTGCGGCGCACGTTTGCCACCTTGGCGTGGGGTTGAAACGTGATGCCGGGCTGGTCAAGCCACGCGTTGACCAAGCTTGCGGGTTTGATCCACGCACCCTGGTGATGCCAGAGGCCTGCACCAAGCTGTTGATGCGCTTTCGGGACAGAAAATTTATCCGTCCATTGCGTGCCCGCTTGTGGCCAGACTGCAGGTGGTTTGGGTGTGCCACCCACTTGGCGCTCCAGCACGCCGCTGGGTGCCCAGTCTTTTCCCAAGGTGAGCAAATCGCGGGCGTTTTGCAGCATCATCCGAACGCCCGCACGTGAAAGTCGAGACAACACACAGTCGTCACTTGACACATGCGGCACCACCAATCCCACAGGCAGGCCAGAGGCCCCCGTTGCGGGCGCACCCGCCTGGTCCAGCACGCGTACTTGCCAACCGCGCCGTGCCAGCGCTGCAGCCACGCTGGCACCCGCCAAACCGGCACCAATCACGGCGCAACGTTCAATGGGTAAAGCGCTTGTGGCAAACCCCTGCCGGGTGTTTTTCAAAGCCCAGGGTGGATCAAACTGACCGTGCACCCAGTCAGGCGCGGCGTGACCTGAAGCGCTGTCGTTTGGGGCAGCACGGAATCCGAATTGCACCAAAGTGCCTCGTAACGCGGGGTGATTCGCAGGCTGCAAGCCATGCAAGCGCAGTGCAGTGCCACGGCGGCAACAACGGGCCAGCGCCTTCAACAGCCAAGGCATTTCTGCAGTGGGCGTGAAGGGCGCAGAGAGTTCAACCGCATCGGCCTGAAATTGTTGGGCCTGCAACAACCCCATGGTGTTACCTACACACAGAGTCAGCACAACTTGGCCGTGATCCAGCAAAAAACGGTGAAAACCGGGCAACAATCCAAACCATTGCTGACCCAGCGTTTGCGCTAACTCCGCAAGCTGCGGGCTGGACTGCTCCATATGCGAGAGATCCTGCTCGCTGCAGGCTTGTTCGCAAAACGCCACATAGTGAAGCATTCGAGGGCGCTGGCTATCACTCTGCCATCGTTGCCAGGTTAAGAGAAAAAGCTGTCCAGACCCGAAATCTGTGTCGAGTATTCGCCAGGCAGGTAAATCCTGCCAGTCGTGCTCGACAACATCCAAACTCAATCTTCAGTCTTTCGGCGGAACAAAGCCTTGAGCGGCGTCTGCACCGCCACCAAAAAAGTGGTTTTCCATTTGGCGCGCCAGGTATTGACGTGCCCTGGCATCTGCCAGGTTCAATCGGTTTTCATTGACCAGCATGGTCTGGTGTTTGAGCCAATCGGCCCACGCCTGCTTGCTGACGTTTTCCCAGAGACGCTTACCCAGTTCGCCTGGGTAAGGGGGGAAATCAAGTCCGTCGGTCTCGATCCCAAGCTTGATGCATTTCACAGTACGCGCCATAAATTCCCTTTGACTTCAACAAACAAAGGGGCAACTTTAGCAAGCTTTTCGCGTCGTGTGCTGACTGGCGTAAAATCCACCCTATGGCAAAAGCAGATACCAAAACAAAAATCGTGGCCGATGGCCTGCGGTACAAATCCAAAGTGTCGGGTTCTCCCTTCACCGCGGCCACTTCCTTCGGTGCGGCCACCATGTCGTGTTTCCTTTGTGGAAAACACAGGGCGCGTTCACAGATGGTGTCCAAAAAGATTTTGGGCAAATCTCAAGCGGTGTGTTCACCGTCTTGCAAAGCGCTGGACGAAGCTTCCAAGTAATTTTGATGGTGCAGTCGCTGTTGGTCCTGCTTGATCAGGCTCCCAGACGTGTTCTGGCCGTGGTGTGCGCAGCTTGCGTGGCCATGCTGGCTTTTGGCTTGTATTTGCAACACAGCCTGGGGCTTAACCCTTGCCCGATGTGCATCGTGCAACGCTATGCTCTTATTTTCGTAGCTGTTACCGCAGGGCTTACGGCGGCTACAGATAAAAAAACATTGCAACTTATTGGTACCTTGCTGATGTTGCTTGGGGCAGGTTTTGGTGGCTTTGTGGCCGCTCGCCAGACTTGGTTGCAGTGGCATCCACCGGAAATGGCGACTTGTGGCCGCGACTTCTACGGCATGATCGAAGACTTTCCGCTCAACCGTGCCATACCGATGATCTTCAAAGGCAGTGGCGATTGTTCGGCTGTGGATTGGACTTTTCTTGGCGGCTCTATCGCCAATTGGTCGTTCGTTTGCTTCACGCTGGTTGGCGTCTTGGCCATGGCCTTGATTTGGCGCATGGCAAAGCGCCCCTAGTCAGAGTTACAGCAGCACGCTGCCGGGGCGCTCCCCGCGCTCATACACCACATGCGCACGCCCCACCAGCAAGGTGTCCAGCGTGCCGATATTGTTCAAATCCTTGTTGGTATAAGGCAGTTTGTGGAGTACGTACCGCATGGCATTGAGGCGAGCGCGCTTCTTGCAATCTGATTTGATGACTGTCCAAGGCGCGTCTGCCGTATCGGTCTCAAAAAACATCGCTTCCTTGGCCTTGGTGTAGTCGTCCCACTTGTCCAGCGAGGCTAAATCAATAGGGCTGAGTTTCCATTGTTTCAGCGGGTGCAGTTCGCGTTCTTTGAAGCGCCTGCGTTGTTCCTTGCGGCTGACAGAAAACCAGAACTTGATCAAATGCACACCGCTTTGCACCAACTGGCGTTCAAACAGCGGTGCCTGGTGAATGAATTGCTGGTATTCGACCTCCGTGCAAAAGCCCATCACGCGTTCGACCCCGGCCCGGTTGTACCAGGAACGATCAAACAGGACGATTTCGCCGGCCGTGGGCAAATGTTGCACATAGCGCTGAAAGTACCACTGCCCCCGCTCTGCCTCAGACGGTTTCTCTAGCGCGACAACGCGCGCACCACGTGGGTTCAAGTGTTCCATGAAACGGCGAATGGTGCCACCCTTGCCGGCTGCATCGCGCCCCTCGAACAAAATTACCACCCGTTGACCGGTTTCTTTGGCCCAGTTTTGGAGCTTCAATAACTCTACTTGCAGCTTGTATTTTTGGGACTCGTAGCGCTTGCGCGACATCAGATTCTTGTAGGGGTAGCCGCCGGTTCGCCAGTCGCTGGCGAGCTCATCATCGGGTTGACTGCCTTGGCCTTGTGGCATGGCCTGGCTTTCCAGGAACATTTGCCGAATAGCCGCCACATCGTCGGGCGAACTGCCTTGTAGTAGCGTTTTGAGGGCATTGACTTTGCTGGGAGTGTGGGCCACGATGTCCTTCACCGCCACTTTTTTGCTGGACTGTGCAGCATCGGTGCTGGCTTTGATCACCCGTCGCGCCACGCCTGCAGTCGTTTTTCCCCCGGTGGTGTCCCCTCGCGAGGCGCGGCGTGGTGGCACTGCAGCCGCCGTTTTGAGCAGTGTTCTCTTTTGTGTCGGAATCTGGATCACTGCAGCGGTGCTGCGGATGGCTTGACTGGCAGTAGGGATTTTTGGTTCGGCCACGGCAGACTTTCGAAGTTGTTCAGAGAAATTCTCTGCCGGTCCAGTATGCACCGGTTTGATGCGCATCAAACCCGGTCGGCTTATTTTTACAGTAGCCTGAAACTCTAAAGCGCCAAGCTGTCGAGGGCTTCGTAGCTTCTCTTAAGCCATGTTTTCACGCGCTGGCGCTCCAGCATTCCCAAGGCATCGGCTTCTGAACGGTTGTGGACAGCGCCCCAAAAACTGGCGTTTTGTCGGTCGATTTTGCGCATGCTGCCTTCATGCAGCTGGCCAATGGATACCACTGTTGCCCCCAACTCAATGGCTTTTGCCATGGCCGCAGAGTGATCAAGTTGTGAAAAATCGGTGCCACGACCCAAATTTTTAACGATCACGTAGTTGGGACCGGCACCGTAGGTTTCAATCAGGCGACCCAATAAATCCACCGAGTCTTTCCCCGCATCAGCCACATGCCAGAAATTCACGGTAATCCCCATGTCTGCCAGCAGAGGGAGCAGGTCGGAGTCCTTGATCCAGCGTGCCAAAGGTGCTGCCGTTTGGGCTGCTAGGTCGACAATCACGCGTGGCAATGGACCTTCTTGTGTGGTTTCAAAAACACTGACCAAACGGTCCAACCCCTCGTAGCTGTCGACCAGGACCGGGGAGGCGTAATCGGCATAGAAACGAGTAAACGAGGTGTGCGATCTATCCGTGTCGAAGCCTATGAAGGACTTTTCCTGATCAATGAAGTATTGCGCTAGCAACCGTGCGACGACGGATTTGCCCACGCCGCCCTTTTCGCCGCCAATGAAGTTAAGAGAGCTCATGTATTTTTCCTGTGAAGTAAATGGGGGGCAGTGCGCAAGTGCCAACCTGCCAAGCAAGCACAGCAAGAGTCGTGCTCAAAATGAGCCGTCAACGCTTGATCAGGCTATTTTTTTCACCAGCACCTGGCTTTTGCGGTCCCAGTTGTATTTGCGCTTGCGAGCTTCAGGTAACCAGTCCGGGTCCACCTGAACAAATCCGCGCTTGATGAACCAGTGCATGGT
>CAIOAQ010000101.1 GCA_903856025.1 uncultured beta proteobacterium | reverse complement strand
ATGCCGCCGAGACTGGAGATGGTGAAGGTTGCACCTGACATTTCAGCCGGGCCCAATTTGCCGTCACGCGCCTTCTTGGCCAATTCGCCCATTTCTTGGCTGATTTGCAAGACGCCTTTTTTGTCGCACTCGCGAATCACCGGCACCATCAGGCCGTTGGGGGTGTCGGCGGCAAAACCGATGTGGTAATACTGTTTGTAGATCAGCGCGTCGCCATCTAGAGAGCTGTTGAACTCGGGGTATTTTTTGAGCGCGGCCACGCAGGCCTTGATCAGGAAGGCCAGCATGGTGACCTTGACGCCACTTTTTTCGTTCTCTTTGTTGGTCGAGACGCGGAAGGCTTCCAGGTCGGTGATGTCACAGTCGTCATGGTTGGTGACGGCCGGAATCATGATGGCGTTGCGCAGCAGGTTGGCACCGCTGATTTTCTTGATGCGGCTGAGCTCCTTGCGTTCGATGGGGCCGAATTTGGCAAAGTCGACCTTTGGCCAGGGGATCAGGCCCAAGCCTGCACCATCATTGCCAGAAGCGGCTGGAGCCGTCTTTATACTTGCCTGAGAAGCTACGGTTTGAATAGCGCCACTCATCACCGAACGGGTAAAGGCCTGCACGTCGTTGTCGGTGATGCGGCCCTTCAAACCGCTGCCCTTGACCTCATTCAGCGGTACACCCAGCTCGCGGGCAAACTTGCGCACCGAAGGCGACGCATGTGGCAAACCCAGGGTGTTGGCACCGGGGTTGTGTGCGGGTGCAGCCACCACGGCGGCGGCAGTCGCTACAGAAGATGCAGCTGCTTGCCCTTGATTAACGGGGACTACAGGCCCATTTGACGTAGGAACAGAGGCGGTGGCAGCGCTGGCTGCCGGGGCCGCAGCCGCGGAGCCTTCCAGCACCGCCAGCAGGTCACCAATGTTGACCTTGTCACCGAGCTTGACTGACAGCGACTTGATCACGCCCGCGGCGCTGGACGGAATTTCCATCGAAGCTTTGTCAGACTCCACCGTGATCAGGCTTTGTTCCAGCTTGACGGCGTCACCAGCCTTGACCATCACTTCAATGACAGTCACGTCCTTGAAGTCGCCAATGTCGGGTACGTGGATTTCAATGGGGCCAGTTGCTGCAGAAACAGGAGCTGCCTTCTCAAGTGCAACGAGGGCTACAGGCTGATTTGATGCAGGTGCAGGGGCTGCAGCCTGAGGTTGAGCCGAAGCTTCACCCGCCACTTCGAGCAGCAGCACCAGCGAACCTTCGCTCACCATGTCGCCGAGTTTGACCTTGAGCTCCTTCACCACGCCTGCGTGGCTGGAAGGGATTTCCATCGATGCTTTGTCGGATTCGACGGTGAGCAAACTTTGCTCGGCCTTGACCGTGTCACCGGGTTTGACCAGCAGTTCGATCACTGCGACTTCAGCGAAGTCGCCAATGTCCGGGACTTTGATTTCAATGATAGCCATGTTGTTCTTCCTCATCAGTTGGGGTCTGAGCACGTTTGCTGCGCAACGTGGTTGACCCACAAGGTTTCAGTTTTCGTTGTGGACAGCGCCAACGCCGCGCGCTGGGCTGCCCCCGTAGTGGGTGTTTGAGTGCCTTAAGCGTAAAGCGGATTGATCTTGTCAGTGGCAATGCCATATTTTGCAATGGCATCCGCCACTTTGCTCACGGGCACTTTGCCATCTTCGCTCAGGGCTTTCAGGGCCGCAACGACGATGTAGTAGCGGTTGATCTCAAAATGCTCGCGCAATTTGCTACGGAAATCGCTGCGCCCGAAGCCATCGGTGCCCAGCACTTTGTAGGTGCGGCCCTTCGGAATGAAGGAGCGGATTTGTTCGGCATACGACTTGATGTAGTCAGTGGAAGCCACCACCGGGCCGTCATGACCCGTCAGTTGTTGCGTCACAAACGACACTTTAGCTTCTGCGGTTGGGTGCAACAGGTTGTCGCGCTCGCAAGACTGGCCGTCACGCGCCAATTCGTTGAAGCTTGGGCAGCTCCACACGTCTGCAGTGATGCCCCAGTCCACGGCCAACAGTTTTTGCGCCACAAAGCTTTCACGCAGGATGGTGCCCGAGCCAAGCAACTGCACACGCGTACCCGTTGCGCCTTCAGCACCGGGTTTGCACAGGT
>CAIOAQ010000100.1 GCA_903856025.1 uncultured beta proteobacterium | reverse complement strand
GTCAATTTGCAAAGCCCGACGAGCATGTTTGAGGCCTAACCGAACATCTGCCACCCTCATTCCATAGTTGGACATCAGAAAATGCAGGAAAAATGACTTTGGAAAACGTGACAGTGCCAAGTTCAAAAAGTCCAACACAGCATCCAAGTCTTTGCCTTGATCGTACAAAACCTTGGCTAGCAACTCATGTGCTTCTTGCTGGCGAGGGTCTTCATCCACCACCCTACGTGCGTAATTGGCAGCTGGTACCAGAAACCCATCCTGCTGCAACAAGACCGCCAGCATCAATAAATGCCGGTGGCGTTCTAACTTGGTATCTTCAGCCAACCGGTCCTCAAAGTAGCTCTGCGCCAGATCCGGCGCGCCCGACCCGTAAGCACAGCGCACGATGCCAAACATGGCCGCCAATTGTTCATCCTTGTCGTGACCAGCGCAGGCCTGAGCAGCCATAAAGTTGTTAAATGCCTGCGAGTAATACCTGTGCTTCAGAAAAAACCCACCGGCAGAGTTACGCACAATCGCGTTATTTGGCACCAGTTTGGTCAGACTCACAAACAGTGTTTCAGCATCGTGCAGGTGCCCTTCACGCTCGTGCAATCGCCCCAGTACAAACATGGCGCGGATCACAAACTCGGTGTTTCCCCAGTCTTGACCGCCAAGCTGCCTTACTTCATCATGGTTTTCAGGCGCTTCTTGCTCAAACAATGCCTCCATCAGTTCAATTTTCAGACTTTCATCGGCGTTATATTGATGGATCAAGTCACGTAAAAAACCAACGACTTCGTCAAATTTTTTCTGATTTTTTAACACCCCGACCAGCTCAATGCGCGCTCTGTCATGCAGCGGGTTCGTGGTCAACAACCGGCGCAGGGTTTCTTCGGCAAGCAACCATTCCCCCTGCTTCATCTCAAACAACGCTGCATTGAACAAAAATTCTGGCCTGACTTCTGTACCTGTCGACCCCTCATGGGCAGTCTGTTTGAAATAGGCCCCTGCCTGCTTGGACTTGCCCAGTTCAGATAACACCAACCCCAAGCTAGCTTTCACTTCAGCATCATCGGGAGCCAATTTTTCAGCTTGTTTGAACCATTTAAGTGCTTGCTTGGCCTGTCCAGCCTCCAAATTTATTTGTGCAAGCAACTTAAGCGTCAGCACCCGTTGCGGATTGAGCGACAGCGCATGTTGCAATAAGGTTTTGGCGGTCTCTGTGTCGGCCTGCAAAATGGCAATCAGTCCCAACAATTGCCAGGTTTCGTCATTTGACTCGTCTTTTTGCAAGGTTTGCATCAGCACTTCATGCGCCTGCAACAATTGTGAGGAGCCAATCAACTCATAAGCAGTTTGGTGATCGACCAGGTGATACGGATTTGTGGTGGTGCTCACGAATGAATGACCTTTGCAACAAAAAATGGTGAACAGGCGAACGCGGTCCTCAAGCCAATAAATCCCAACGGGCGGGTGTACCAAAGGCAACTGCCGTGGCAAGTCGCCTACCCAGCAATTCATCCAAGTACCTGGGGGGCAATCCAAACCCCGGGCGCACACTGCGCACCGCGTCCGCTGTGATCACGTCCCCCGCCGCCAAATCTTTCACAAAATACAGTGAACGGCGAAATTGGGCATTACCCTGCTCGCTGGATTTTCGGCCATAGTCCACCTGCCCCAAAGCTTGCCAGGCCGTTTTGCAGCCTTGGCACAGCGCGGCCAATTCTGCAGGTTCGAGCGAAAAGCTGTCATCTGGCCCACCGCCACGACGGTCCAGCGTGAAGTGTTTTTCAATGATGGCGGCCCCCATCGCCACGCTGGTGATGGCCGTTGTGTTGTCCAGCGTGTGGTCTGACAGGCCCGTGACCAGTCCAAAGCACTCAATCATGTCAGGGATCGTTCGCAAGTTGTAATCGGCAGCCGGCGCCGGGTAGCCACTTACGCAGTGCAACACCGCCAGTTCTTTACAGCCGCCCTCGTGAGCTGCATTGATGGCTTCCTGAATTTCCTGCGCATCAGCCATGCCCGTAGAGATGATCATGGGCTTGCCGGTGCTGGCAACGTACCTAATCAGCGCCGGGTCAACGGCTTCAAAAGAGGCGATTTTGTACGCAGGAGCGTTCAAATCTTCCAGCAGGTCAACCGCAGTGCTGTCAAACGGTGTGCTGAAGATGGTGATGCCAAGCTGGCGAGCGTGGGCAAACAGCGGTGCGTGCCACTCCCAAGGCATATGCGCCTCTTGGTACAGGTCATACAACGTGCGACCGTCCCACAAACCACCGCGAATGCAAAAGTCTTCTGTTTCGCAATTCAGGGTGATGGTGTCTGGTCGATAGGTTTGCAGCTTAACGGCATCCGCACCGGCTTGTTTGGCGGCTTCGATCAGTTTGAAGGCGGTTTCAATGTGGCCATTGTGGTTGGCCGACATCTCAGCAATGACATAGGGCGGCTGGTCTTGCGCAATCCGGCGGCCGGCAAGGGTGATGCTAGGCATATTCGACATGGTCATTCCCTGGTGTTTGATGCATTGGGCTTCCATTCATGGCCAAGCAAGCCAAAACAAAGCACATCGTGATAATGCTCCCCATCGAAGTGCTGGGCATGCAGCAGACCCTCTTGCCTAAATCCAAGATGCTGATGGAAACGAATGGACCGATGGTTGTAGGCAACCGCCTGACCATAAACTTTATGTAAGTTGAGATGGCTAAAGGCGTGATTTAGCGCGGCCAGCCCCATGCTTCTACCAGTACCTTTTGGTGCATCAGGTGCAGCATAAAACCCCCAATCTGCGATGCCGCCAGGGCCGTTCTCGTACAAGCTGACAAAACCCAAAGCCTGCCCATCCATCTCAAAAATCAAAACATGTTTAAGCGGGTTCAGGCACACTTGCTCAAACCAATGCGCATGCTCGTCCAACGTGATTTCATGCTGTGTGAACATGTAACTGCGAATATCCGGGTGGTTACGCCAACTCCGCACCAGCGCCAAGTCAGTCTTCACCATAGGGCGCATGCGAGTTGCACGGGTGGTCATTTCAACCATGCATCGCTCCCATGGATTGCAAAACTCTTTCACAACCCAAACCATCAGTCAAGGTGCTGGCTGCCTTGCTCATGCTGGAAATGTCTTGGGCGTTCATCAGTTGGTCTATCTCCAGCGACAAACGCTGTACACCATCCGTCCCCTCACCCAACAAATGAACAGCGTGGGCCGCCTGCAGGGCGTAAGCGGCTGGCTTTTGGTTATCAGCCAATACCATCAGCAACGTTGGCAAACCCAGACAGCATCGCTCCCAAGATGTCCCACCCGCAGCCCCAATGGCCAGATCGCTGTCGGCCATGCGTTGCGCCATATCGCTGACGTTGACAACCACCTCCGTAGGCCAGGGCATTTGTGCCGCCAATTCCTGCACATTTTGTAGCCAAGGGGCTGTTAACCCCATCACCACGGTGATGCGGCAGTTTGCTGGCAAAGCGCAGATTTTGAGGACTTGCAGCACCTGTGCGGTGGCGTTGTCTCTGTCAACACCGCCCATCGTAATGAGCAAGTGGCGCAGGACGGGCTGTTGTGCTTGGCGACGCTGCAGACTGTAGGGGCGCAGGGCGGCAAATTCAGGACGTAGCAATGCGTAGTGTGGGCCGGTGAGCACTTGGCAATGTGAGGGCACCAGACCCGCATAGTCTTGCGACTGGCGGCCCAGGTTTTGGTCTACCAACAAATTGCAGGTGTGCGGCCGATCTGCCAAGTCGTCAATAACCAGCAGTTGGCGGCAGTGGTTGGTCAGAGCGGCTTCCCAACGCTGGTCGATGGCGTAATGGTCCACCACAAGCCAATCGGGCTGCAGGCTGGCGAGCACTTTGGAGGTTTCTTGTGCATCGGCGTGCCAGGCAGCACCTAGCCAGGCGGCGTGGGTGGGTTTTGGCGGCTGGTGTTGCTGCGTGTCCTGCCCTGCCGATGCAATTGTTTTGATAGCTGCTTGCGCTTGTTGCACGGGGGCTGCAAGACTATTTACCTTATAGCCACGCTGATGAACGACTTCCATCAGGTGGCCTG
>CAIOAQ010000099.1 GCA_903856025.1 uncultured beta proteobacterium | reverse complement strand
GTGCTCAATCACCACCACGCTGTGGCCACCGTCCACCAGGCGGTGTAACACCTTGATGAGTTTTTCCACGTCGGCCATGTGCAGGCCCACGGTGGGTTCGTCCAGCACGTAGAGCGTGTGTGGTGCCTTCTGGCCACGGCGGGTGATGTCGTCACGCACCTTGCTGAGTTCGGTCACCAGCTTGATGCGCTGCGCCTCGCCGCCGCTGAGCGTGGGGCTGGGTTGGCCCAGCGTCAGGTAGCCCAGGCCCACGTCTTTCAAGAGCTGCAGCGGGTGGCTGATGTTGGGCATGGCGGCGAAAAAGTCCACCGCCTCGTCCACTTCCATTTGCAGGATGTCGCCAATGTTTTTGCCACGCCAGGTGACCGCCTGGGTTTCGGGGTTGAAGCGTGCGCCCTTGCAGGTTTCACACAGCACCTTCACGTCGGGCAAAAAACTCATCGCAATGGTTCGGATGCCCTGGCCTTCGCAGCTGGGGCAACGGCCCTCACCCGTGTTGAAGCTGAAGCGGTTGGCCGCGTAGCCACGGGCTTTGGCTTCCAGCGTGTCGGCAAACAGCTTGCGGATGGTGTCCCAGAAGCCGATGTAGGTGGCCGGGCAGGAGCGTGGCGTTTTGCCGATGGGGGTTTGGTCCACTTCCAGCACACGGTCCACCCCCTCAAAACCGGTGACGCTTTCGCAGCCGATCCAGGCGATGGTTTCACCCGCCTCCAGTGCATCGCGGCCCGCTTTGGTGCTGCGTTTTTGCACGGCGGCGGCCACGTTGGCCAGCAGCACGTCACGCGCCAGCGTGGACTTGCCCGAGCCGGACACCCCGGTGATGGCCACCAGTCGGCTCAGCGGAATGTGAGCAGTCACGTTTTGCAGGTTGTGCATGGAGACCGCGTGGACGGTGATCCAGCGCTGTGGTTCTTGGGCCGCAACATTGGGGTCAGATTCCAACTTCTTGGCGGCTTTCTTCTTTTTCGGGGCGGGAACAAAAACAAAACCGCCATCCGAACGCTCCGCCAGCGCTGCACGTTCAGCAGAAGCATCCGTCAAAAGCGCCTTATCAGCAGGATCAATGCAATTTAAGCCTCTAACCCCCGTTGAACCTGCGCAAGCAGCTCCTACATCAATAGCGCGCCGCGCTTGCAGCGGGTGGCGCATGGCGTGCAGCAGGTAGCGGCCGGTTTGCGACTCGGCTGCATCCTGAATATCCGAAACAGAGCCTTCGGCCACCAGCCGCCCGCCACGCTTGCCGGCGCTGGGGCCAATGTCGATGATGTGGTCGGCGTGGCGGATGGTGTCCTCATCGTGCTCTACCACCACCAGCGTGTTGCCCTGGTCGCTCAGGTGTTTAAGCGCGCCCAGCAAAATCTGGTTGTCGCGCGCATGCAGGCCAATGGTCGGTTCGTCCAGCACGTAGCACACGCCCTGCAAATTGCTGCCCAACTGTGCGGCCAAACGAATGCGCTGGGCCTCGCCGCCGCTAAGCGTCGGTGCGCCCCGGTCCAGCGTCAGGTAGCCCAGGCCGACTTGTTCCAGAAACTGCAAGCGCCCCTCGATTTCAGGAATCAGGTCACGGGCGATGTCGGTCTCGCGCTTGCTCATGCGGCCCATGCACTGCAAGGTGTCCACCCACAGGCGCAAATCGGTCACGCTCAGGCGCGCCAGCTCAGTGATGGAAACGCCGTCCCCACCAACGTTTAGCTGCGCGCGTGTGGCGTCTGACGTAGCGTGGACTTGGGGTTTTGCCAAATCAAGGAGGAGGCTCGGGCTTGACCCGGGCCGGGGGACATTCGCGGAGTTGGACGCCTCAGGTGTGCTGCGGGTCAACGCAGATATGGGAGCCGATCTCAATTCGAGCTCAAGCTGACTGAAGGCACCAAACCGCACCGCCCGCGCCGTGGCATTCAAGCGCGTGCCATGGCACGTAGGGCATTCGGCATCCACCAGGTCTTCCACATCGGCTTCGGCAAAGGTCTGCTCACGGCCTTTGTTGTCGTCATCACGCACCGAATCGTCAAACACCTTGCGCTGCTCTTTGGAAAGCCGGACCCCGGTGCCCACGCAGTCCGGGCACCAGCCGTGTTTGCTGTTGTAGCTGAACAGGCGCGGGTCCAGTTCGGCGTAACTGGTGCTGCACACCGGGCAGGCGCGCAGGGTCGAGAACACACTTAACTTCCCAATGTCCGCCGTTGACGCGCCAGCTTGCATCGCCTCGCTCAACCCCTTCAGGCCGCTGAGCACGTGCACCACGCCCTTGCCGTGTTGCAGCGCGGTGGCCAGGGCGTCGCGCAGCCGGGTTTCCTGGTCGGGTCGCACGTCCAGGCTGAACACGGGCAACTCGATCGTGTGTTCCTTGAAACGGTCCAGGCGCGGGAACGCGGTGGTGGGCAAAAACTCGCCATCCACCCGCAAATGGGTGAAACCGCGTGGGCGCGCCCAGTCCGCCAACTCGGTGTACACACCCTTGCGGTTCATCACCAGCGGGGCCAACAAGCCGATGTGTTGGCCCTTGAAGTCACGCATCAGGGCGGCAGCAATGCGCTCGGGGGTTTGCGGGGCCACGGGCGTACCGTCATGGATGCAGTGCTGGGTACCGAGCTTGACAAACAGCAGCCGCAAAAAGTGCCAGACCTCGGTGGTGGTGCCAACCGTCGACTTGCGCCCGCCACGGCTCAGGCGCTGCTCGATCGCCACCGTGGGCGGAATGCCGTACACCGCGTCCACTTCAGGCCGACCGGCAGGCTGCACGATGCTGCGGGCATAGGCGTTGAGCGACTCCAGGTAGCGGCGCTGGCCCTCGTTGAACAAGATGTCAAATGCCAGGGTGGACTTGCCCGACCCCGACACGCCGGTGATGACGTTGAATTTGCCGCGCGGAATGTTGACCGTCAGGCCCTGAAGGTTGTGCTCACGGGCGTTGATGATCTGTATAGCATTATTGGCCTCTAGCCCCCGATTAATAAGCGTGTGCCGCTCCTGTTTTTGATAGCCCATATGGGGATCAACACCGCTGAAATCCCGCACCTCATGCACCACGCCCATTTGGGC
>CAIOAQ010000098.1 GCA_903856025.1 uncultured beta proteobacterium | reverse complement strand
GGATGATTTAGAAATGGAATGACATCATCTGGGACACAATATACCTCTTTTATATGACAAATTGGCTTCTAACTCTCTGAGCTGTTGCACAGAGTGCTATTAAATTCGTAACGAAAAATGCAGATTTTCAGAGGCTTCAAGCACCCCGACATCGCGCCAGCCTGCGCCCTGACGATTGGCAACTTTGATGGCCTGCACCGCGGCCACCAGGCCATGCTGTCACTGCTCAAGGGCGAGGCACAACAACGCGGCGTGCCCAGTTGCGTGCTCACCTTTGAGCCGCACCCGCGCGATTTTTTTGCCGCGCTCACCCAAAACCCCAGCCTGGCCCCGGCACGGGTGGGCACGCTGCGCGACAAGTTGTGCGACCTGGCGAACTGCGGCGTCGACCAAGTGGTGGTGTTGCCATTTGGCGCGCATCTGGCCAACTTGTCTCCCCAGGACTTCATTGACCAGGTTTTGCTCAAGGGCTTGGGTGCACGTTATGTGCTGGTAGGAGACGATTTTCGCTTTGGCCAGCGCCGCGCCGGGGACTACAAGCTGCTCGACAGTGCAGGTCTGCGTCAGGGGTTTGACGTGGCGCGCATGAACAGCTACGAGGTGCATGGCCTGCGGGTGTCGAGTTCGGCGGTGCGTGAAGCCCTGGGACAAGGCCGCATGGCGGATGCCAACCGCTTGCTGGGTCACCCGTACCGGATTTCAGGCCATATCGTGCATGGCCGAAAACTCGGGCGTACGTTGGGCTTCAAAACCATCAACCAGCGTTTTGCCCACTGGAAACCAGCTGCCAGCGGCATTTTTGCGGTGCTGGTCTACGGGCTGACCGACAAGCCCTTGCGCGGCGTGGCCAACCTGGGTGTACGCCCCTCCCTGAACCCCAAGGATGTCAACGGTGGCCGGGTGCTGCTGGAAACCCATTGTCTGGACTGGCCCGCCGAGCTGGGTGCCGAGGGTGCTTACGGAAAGATCGTGCGTGTGGAACTGCTGCACAAACTGCACGACGAACTCAAATACGATTCCCTGGATGCGTTGACGGCTGGTATCCATCAAGATTGCCAGGATGCCCGTGCCTACTTTGCCCGCTGATCAGTGTGTTGCGGCGTAAGCCAACCCCATCCGCAGGCCGACCGCCAGCAAGCGCTTGTCGCGCGTCCACAGCTGCGAGCCAGGGGCCAGGCGCACCGCAGCCAGCAAATGCGCATCAATGTAACCAATACCACTACCGGCCAATGTGCTATCGGCAATAAAGCCCAGCACTTCAACATCGGTGGCCACAATACACTGCGGCAAATCCTGCAAAGCCGTGAGCACCTCTTCACGGTGCTGCAAGTTCCCCAACGCCAGCTCTCCGGTCACAAAGCGGTGCACCAGCACCTGAGCATCAGCGGTTTGAGCAATCTCGACGTCACCATTATTCGTGCAATAACGCTCATCTTCACCTGAATTTCCAGCCAATTTTTTGCACTCTTCTTACGGCTTCAGCGCATACGTTTACAGACTTTTTATTCCGGACCTCATACCATAGCTCCACAACACAACGCAGCAACACGGATCCGCTGCGAAGTCTGACCTTACAAGGAATTTGCAAGATGTACGCTAAAACCAGACCCAGTGAATCATTCAATACACAGAAGACCCCGTCCATCAAAAACTGGGTTATCGGCTGGACCCTGACTGAAGCTAATGCGGCGGCGCAGCGCAAATCAAGTGATCATCGGATGCCAAAAAAAGTAGGTAGTTTGGGCATGTTCACGCCAAACGACCGCCGATAGCGAGCCGCCATGCCGGCTCTGGCGGGATCCGAACTGATTCAGATGGACACCCCATGAATTTGTTTTGCCGACTTCGACGTCGACTCGCAGGCTTTTGGTCGAAGAATGTGTGTCTGCTTCGCTCCATCCGGCCCACTCGTTTGGGTTGCGTTGGCGAACGCTACGAAGAACTGCCGACTGGAGTGGCAATCGGCCATCCGAAAGGTGCCAGCCGTCTATGCCAACTCCCAGCCCTTCAAAGTCATTTATCCAGCTTCAAAATCAAACGCAAAGACTAAAAATTGATCACGGCATTGAATCGCAAGCACACCACCTAGCTCGACCAAGGCCTACAGTAAAATCCCCTGCGTGGAGCTTCTCCACCCATTGCACAACCCCCTCAAATTCGACCCCCTGAAGATTTGACGGCTGGCGTTCACCCGAATGGTCAGCGTGTGCATGGCTTTTTGCTCATTTGCGCCACCATGACCACTCAAAATCCAGAAGCACCCGCCACCGGCAAAACTGACTACCGCAGCACCCTGAATCTGCCCGACACCCCGTTTCCGATGCGTGGCGACTTGCCCAAGCGGGAACCGCAATGGGTCAAGCAGTGGGAAGACCAGGGCATTTACCAAAAACTGCGCGCATCGCGCTGCGGCTGCGAAAAGTTCATCCTGCACGATGGCCCGCCCTACGCCAACGGCCAGATCCACATGGGCCACGCGGTCAACAAGATCCTGAAGGACATGATCGTCAAGGCGCGCCAACTCAAAGGCATGGACGCGGCCTACATCCCCGGTTGGGACTGCCATGGGCTGCCGATT
>CAIOAQ010000097.1 GCA_903856025.1 uncultured beta proteobacterium | reverse complement strand
TACTGACCCAGGGCTCCAGCCAAGCCATGGACTTGGTGGCGCGTCGGCTGGTGCGACCGGGCGACGCGGTGTTGGTGGATGAGCCAGGCTATCCCAATCTGCTGTTTTCGCTGCGCTTCCTGGGCGCCAGGTTGATTGGTGTGCCGCGCACCGCATCCGGGTACGACCTGGTGGCACTTGAAAAATTGGTGGCGGAGCACAACCCCAAGGTGTTTTTTACCCAACCGCGGCTGCAGAGCCCAACCGGGTCGGTGGCCCAGTTGGCACATCTGCACCGGGTGATGCAGCTGGCCGACAAGCACGACTTCCTGGTGGTCGAAAACGACATCTATGCCGATCTTGACCCCGAGCCACGTCCCTCGCTGGCCAGCATGGACCAGCTCAACCGCGTGATTTACATCAGCAGCTTTTCCAAGACCATTTCTCCCAATATCCGGGTGGGTTATGTGGCAGCCAACCCCGACTTGCTGGAAGACCTGGCGCAACTCAAGATGATTTCAGGTTTGACCTCCTCTGAATTCAGTGAACGCCTGGCCTACGGGGCGTTGACCGATGGTCGTTGCCGCAAGCACGTCAAAGGCCTGCGCGATCGTTTGGCGAAAGCCCATGTGGCGACGGCCTCGAAATTGCTCAAGCTGGGGTTCGAGATTTTTTGTGAACCCAAAGCCGGGATCTTTCTGTGGGCACGCCACCCGGCGGTGCCTGATTCTGCGGTGTTGGCATACAAGGCGGCTGAGCAGGATATTTTGCTTGGCCCCGGCCATTTGTTCAGTGCGCACCTGCAACCCAGCCCTTGGCTGCGTTTCAACGTGATTTTTTGCGACGAACCCGCGCTCTATGCGTTCTTGCAGAGCCAATGCGTTGCGGGTTGATCCTCTAAAATTCACCGTTTGAACGACAGGTGCCAGGTTTGGTCCGTCGGCACCTATGTTGGTGTTGTATTTCCCGTTTTTTCTAACCAGGTTTCTCAAACCATGAATTCAACCGCTGTTGCCGTCACCGTTGCCGACATTCGCAAGACGTTCCTTGATTACTTTGCCTCCAAGGGGCACACCGTGGTGGCCAGCAGCCCCCTGGTGCCGGGTAATGACCCCACGCTGATGTTCACCAACTCGGGCATGGTGCAGTTCAAGGACGTGTTTTTGGGCACCGACAAGCGCAGTTATGTGCGGGCAGCCAGTGTGCAAACCTGTCTGCGTGCAGGTGGCAAACACAACGATCTGGAAAACGTGGGTTACACCGCGCGCCACCATACGTTCTTCGAAATGCTGGGCAACTGGAGTTTTGGCGACTATTTCAAGCGCGAGTCCTTGAATTGGGCGTGGGAATTGTTGACCGTGGTCTACAAATTGCCCGCTGATCGCCTGCTGGCGACCGTGTACGAGGAAGACGACGAAGCCTACGACATCTGGACCAAAGAAATTGGCCTGCCACCCGAGCGCGTGATCCGCATTGGCGACAACAAGGGCGGCCGCTACAAGTCTGACAACTTCTGGATGATGGCCGACACCGGTCCGTGCGGACCTTGCTCCGAAATCTTCTATGACCACGGCGACCACATTCCCGGTGGCCCTCCGGGCAGCCCGGATGAAGACGGTGACCGTTTCATTGAAATCTGGAACAACGTGTTCATGCAATTCAACATGGACGAAACCGGTGCGGTCACACCCTTGCCCGCACCCTGCGTGGACACCGGCATGGGCCTGGAGCGCCTGGCGGCCATTCTGCAGCACGTGCACAGCAACTACGAAATTGACCTGTTTGACGCGCTGATCAAGGCCGCCGCGCGTGAAACCCACACCATCGACCTGACCAATCCATCGCTGAAAGTGATTGCCGACCACATCCGTGCCACCTCGTTTTTGGTGGCCGACGGCGTGCCGCCCAGCAACGAGGGCCGCGGCTACGTGCAACGCCGCATCATTCGCCGCGCCATCCGCCACGGCTACAAATTGGGCCAAAAAACCCCGTTTTTCCACAAACTGGTGCCCGATCTGGTGGCGCAAATGGGCGAGGCCTACCCCCATTTGGCCGCGCAATCCCAGCGGATCATGGACGTGCTGCGGCTGGAAGAAGAGCGGTTTTACGAAACGCTCGAAGTTGGTATGCAGATTTTGGACGAAGAAATTGCTCGTGGAAAGGGTGAATGGTCGCGGACCACTGTGACTCAAATTGGTGAGCGTAAGCACATTGAATTGGAAGTAACAATTCCGGAAAACGTTTTTGGCGGTGCTGTGGTCTTGCGCGGGGCCGTGGCTTTTAAATTGCACGACACTTTTGGGTTCCCATTGGATCTAACTCAAGATGTTTGCCGAGAGCTCGGTGTTACCGTGGACGAGGCAGGTTTCCAGGCCGCCATGGAAAAGCAAAAAGCCCAAGGCCGCGCCGCAGGCAAGTTCAAGATGGACAAGGCGCTGGAATACACCGGCCAAGGCAATGAATTCATTGGCTACGAGCACTTGACAACCGCTACGGAAGTCATAGCAATTTATGTAGAAGGTACGAGGACTGAGGAGCTAAAAGCCGGACAACATGGGGTGCTGGTGATGGCCACCACGCCGTTCTATGGCGAAAGCGGTGGTCAGGTGGGTGATGCCGGGGCGGTCTTCTGTGACCATGCGCTGTTTGAAGTGGCAGACACCCAGAAGATCAAGGCCGACGTGTTTGGTCACCACGGCGTGTTGAAAACCGGCACGCTCAAGGTCGGTGATGGCGTGACCGCGCATGTCAATTCCAGCCTGCGGGCAGCCACCCAGCGCAACCACTCGGTCACCCACCTGATGCACAAGGCCTTGCGCGAGGTGTTGGGCAGCCATGTGCAACAAAAGGGCAGCTTGGTCAACCCTGACCGCACCCGGTTTGACTTTGCCCACAACGCACCGGTGACCGAGGCCGAAATCCGCGAGGTGGAAGCCCGCGTCAATGCCGAAATTCTGACCAACGCCGCCACCGCTGCCCGTGTGATGGACATTGAATCGGCCCAAAAAACCGGCGCCATGATGCTGTTTGGTGAAAAGTACGGCGAGTCGGTGCGTGTGCTCGACATCGGCACCAGCCGCGAACTGTGTGGCGGCACCCACGTGGCGCACACCGGTGAGATTGGCTTGTTCAAGGTGGTGGCCGAGAGTGGCGTGGCTTCTGGCGTGCGCCGCATCGAGGCCGTCACCGGTGAAAACGCCTTGCATTACCTGCAGCATCTGGAAGACAGCATGGGCAACGCCGCCCATTTGCTGAAAGCTCCGGTGGCTGAGGTGAATGACCGCCTGATGAGTGTGCTGGACCACGTCAAGGCCCTCGAAAAAGAGCTGAATGTCCTCAAAGGCAAACTCGCCAGTGCCCAGGGCGACGAGTTGGTCACACAGGCACAAGACATCAACGGCACCAAGTTGCTGGTGGCGCGTCTGGAAGGCGCTGATGTGAAAACCTTGCGTGACACCATGGACAAGCTCAAGGACAAGCTCAAAACGGCGGTGATTGTGCTTGGCGTGGTGGATGGTGCCAAAGTGCAAATCGCCGTGGGCGTGACTGCAGACACCACCGGCAAGGTCAAAGCGGGCGAGCTGGTGAACTTTGTGGCAGGCCAAGTCGGCGGCAAGGGCGGCGGCAAGCCGGACATGGCCATGGCCGGCGGCACCGAGCCGGCCCATCTGAACGCAGCGCTGGCCAGTGTGCAGGGCTGGGTTGCATCGAAACTTTGATTGCTATATGTTGAATAGCGCTAAACGCATGTTTTACAAGGGCTAGAGGTTAATTTGTTGCTTGTGCCCTTGATGCGGTTGCGGTTGGTGTGGCTGAGTCTAATGCTGGCTGTTTGGGGGGCTGCGCCTGCAAACGCGCAGGGTTACCAGGTGCAGACCTGGCCCGCCCGCAAAGCGGTGCCAGATGTCGCCTTGAAAGACTTGTTGGGCCAGATTTGGAGCCTGAAGTCGCTCAAGGGGCGGGCGGTGCTGCTCAATTTTTGGGCCAGCTGGTGTGAACCTTGTCTGGCGGAAATGCCTTCGCTGCAGGCTGTGGCCCAGCGCCTTGGTCCCGATAAGCTGGTGGTGTTGGCGGTGAATTTCAAGCAATCCCGTGCGGCGATTGACCAATTTGTGCAAAAAACGGCGGTGCAATTGACCGTGTTGCCAGACCCGCAAGGCGATCTGGCACGACAATGGGGGGTGAAGACCTTTCCCACCACGGTGATGATTGGCGTGGATGGACGTGTCAAAGCCGTGCTGACCGGTGAGCTGGATTGGACCAGTCAGGAGGCAGACAAACTGCTGACGACCTTGTTTTGACGCTTTTGGCATGCATCAACCCACTTTATTTATTTCCATTTGTTTGGGCACCAGAAGCCCGGTGTTTTAGACTCTCCCCCTTTTTTTGACTGCTCTTACTTCCAAGGCGACCCATGAGTGCTTTTTTGAACGAAACTGTTTTGACCGTCCACCACTGGACTGACCGGCTGTTCAGCTTTACCACCACGCGCGACGAGACTTTGCGTTTCTCGAACGGCCACTTCACCATGATTGGCCTGCGTGTTGACGGTAAACCGCTGCTGCGGGCGTACAGCATCGTCAGCGCCAATTACGAGTCGCATCTGGAGTTTTTAAGCATCAAGGTGCAGGACGGTCCGCTCACCTCCAGGCTGCAGCACATCAAGGTTGGCGACAAGATTGTGGTGGGCAAAAAACCCACCGGCACCTTGTTGATTGATTACCTGTTGCCCGGCAAAAACCTGTATTTGTTCGGCACCGGCACCGGTTTGGCTCCGTTTTTGAGCATCGTACGCGACCCCGACACCTACGAAAAATTTGAAAAAGTGATTCTGGTCCACGGCGTGCGCGAAGTTGCTGAGCTGGCGTACCACGACTACTTGACCCAAGAGCTGCCCGACCATGAATTTCTGGGTGAAATTGTGAGTCGGCAAATGCTGTACTACCCCACGGTGACGCGCGAGCCCTTCAAAAACCAGGGCCGCATCACGGACCTGATCGAGTCCGGCAAGCTGCAAACCGATTTGGGTTTGCCCAAGTTTGACCCCGCCACCGACCGCGCCATGATGTGCGGTAGCCCGGCCTTGCTCAAAGATTTGAAACATGTTCTGGAAAAACGCGGCTTCCTCGAGGGCAACACCACCAAGCAGGGCGACTTTGTGGTGGAACGTGCCTTTGTGGAGCAATAAGCATGACCTATCACCTCTACGCCATCGGCAACGCGCTGGTTGACACCGAATACGAAGTCTCTGATGCGCAGTTGGAAGCGGCCGGCGTCGCCAAGCGCCATATGACGCTGATCGATGCAGAGCGACGCACTGAGCTGCTCAAACATGTGCACACCGTCAAATCGCACCGCACCGGCGGAGGTTCGGCGGGCAACACCGTGGTGGCGCTGGCGCAACTGGGGGGCAGGGCGTTTTACTCCTGCCGCGTGGCCGATGACGAATTGGGCGATTTCTACACCAAAGACCTCACCGCGCACGGTGTGGCCACCAACCTGACGCACACCAAAGCACCAGACGGCCAGACCGGAAGCTGCATGGTGATGGTGACCCCCGATGCCGAGCGCAGCATGAGCACCTTTCTGGGGGCCACCGCTGACATCGACGAAGCTGCCTTGCACCCGCACGACATCGTCAAGGCGCGTGTGTATTACATGGAAGGCTATCTGGCCGCATCACCCACCGGCTCAGCGGCTGCCGTCAAAGGGCGTGTAATTGCCCAACAAGCGGGTGTCAAACTGGCTACCACGCTCAGTGACATGAGCATGATCAACTTTTGCCGTCCCGGCCTGGATGCCATGGTGGGCAATGACCTGGACTTTTTGTTCTGCAACGAAGAAGAAGCCCAGGTGTGGTGCGCCAGTCTGGACTTGGCGCAGATCACCCAGCAACTCGCGGGTCAAGCCAAAACGGTGTGCCTGACACGCAGTGCTAAAGGATGCCTGGTGATCGAAAACGGTCAGGTGACTGAAGTGCCAGCCGTCAAAGTACAGGCGATTGACACCAATGGCGCCGGCGACATGTTTGCCGGGGCCTTTTTGTACGCGGTGACGCATGGTCATACCCATGCACAAGCCGCTTGGCTGGCCAACCAGGCCGCCGGTCGCGTGGTGTCGCAGTATGGCAACCGCCTGAACCAAGACGTGATGAATGGCTTGAAGGCTGACTTTGCACGACACTTGGCCGCCTGAAACCTGACCCCGTCGGCAGTGGCACAGTCACGGGGTGCAGATTTTTTGCAGATTGCGATAATCCTGCTTTCCTTCCAGGTCCGAAGCACCTTTAGTTGCCTCCGGCTGGATTTTTTCCATATTCCGGAGATCTTTCAATGACCACCGTTCACGATGCTGCGCGCCGTAAATTTATACAAAAATCAGCTGTAGCCCTCGCTGCATCTGCCTTACCTGCTATTAATTTTGCTGCATCCGAGGCGGCCGCAGACCGCCAGTTCAGTCCACAAGCGGGCCATTGGCGCACCTTTGATGTCACCACACGGGTGGACATCGCCAAACCACAAGGGGCAACGCAGGTCTGGCTGCCAATCCCCAGCGTGGACACCGAATGGCAGCAATCCCAAACCAACAGCTTCAGCAGCAATGGCCAGGCACATATCGCCAGTGATGCCGATCATGGCGCACGCATGCTGTACGTGGCGTTTGAGGACAGTGTCGCCCAGCCCTATGTGGAACTCACCAGCCGCATCCGGGCCCAAAGCCGTTCCATTGACTGGACCACACAAAGCGGATCGGTTGAAGACAAAGACACCCTGAAAGCACGCCTGGCCGCCACGGCCCTGTTGCCCGTTGACGGCATCGTCCTACAAACGGCGCTTGCCGCCACCAAGGGTGCAAAAACCGATGTAGAAAAAGCACAACGCTTGTTCGACTGGGTGGTCACCAACACCTACCGCGAACCCAAAACGCGTGGCTGTGGTGAGGGCGACATCAAAACCATGCTGGAAACCGGTAACCTGGGTGGCAAGTGCGCCGACCTGAACGCCTTGTTTGTCGGCTTGTGCCGCGCCGTGGGCTTGCCCGCACGCGACGTGTACGGACTGCGTGTCGCACCCAGCGCCTTTGGCTACAGAGAGCTGGGTGGCAACTCGGCCAAACTGCAAGGCGCGCAGCATTGCCGTGCTGAGGTTTACCTTAAAGGCCACGGTTGGGTAGCGATGGACCCGGCCGATGTGGCCAAGGTCATGCGTATGGAAACGCCAGAATGGATCAAATCTGCCCAGCATCCGATCGTTGCACCCATCAACAAGGGCTTGTTTGGCGCTTGGGAAGGCAACTGGATGGCCTACAACACCGCGCATGATGTCACGCTACCCCATTCCAAAGGCGGCAAGCTGGGGTTTTTCATGTACCCGGTGGCTGAAACCGCAGCCGGGCGACTGGACTCGTACGCACCTGACACCTTCAAGTACCAGATCAGCGCGCTGGAAATCAAGGCTTGATGCGGGTGCTGGCCGCGTCCAAGGCACTGTTTTGACCATTGATTCTTGACGTGGTTTAAGGCGCGGCGGTCTTCCATGGTGTCCAATGGCGGTCTTTCTATCAGACCACGGGTCGTTGGTACATCATGAAACCGGTTTCGCTTCCCATTTTTTCCGAGGTCAAGGCGGCTGCCGAAAAGCCGCATGGCTGGCCTGTTTTGCGGCTGGCTTTCCGGCCGTTTTATCTGGCCGGTGCCTTGCTGGCTGCGCTGGCCGTGCCGTTGTGGGTGACGATGTTTCTGGGAGGCGTGCAGGTGCCAATGGCCGTGCCAGGTCTTTTGTGGCACGCGCATGAGATGCTGTTTGGCTTTGCCGTCGCCATCATCCTTGGGTTTTTGATGACCGCCGGAAAGACCTGGACCGGCCTGGCCACGCCGCGCGGACCGGTTCTGGGTGCGCTGGTGTTGCTGTGGCTGGCAGCTCGTTTGGCTGCGTTTACCCCCTTTCCTGCCTGGTACGCGGTGTTGGATGTGGCGCTGTTGCCAGTCGTGGCAGGCATTTTTGCCCGACTGCTGTGGCGCGCCAAAAACCATCGCAATTTGCCGCTGGCGTTGATATTGATGTTGCTGGCGTTGGCGAACGTGGTTTTCCATTTGGCATCCTTGGGGTGGTTGGCTGTGTCTGCGCTGTTGCCCCTGCATGCGGCCTTGGGCTTGATCATCATGATTGAGTGCGTCATCGCAGGGCGTGTGATCCCGGCGTTCACCATGGCGGCCACGCCTGGGTTGCGCATTCAAATGAAGCCGGTGTTTGAACGCGCAACGCTGGCGCTGACAGCGGCTGGTTTGTTGCTGTGGGTTTTTGCACCGGCAAGCGTGGTGGGGTTGCTGGTAATGTTGGCTGCAGCCGGTTTGCAGGGCTGGCGCTTGTGGTGTTGGAAACCGATGCTGGCGCGGCGCAAGCCCATTTTGTGGGTGTTGCACGTGGCTTACGCCTGGATTCCAGCTGGCTTGTTGCTGCTGGGGCTGGCGCAAATGGGGTGGGTGACCGAATCTGCGGGCGTGCACGCGTTGGCCGTCGGGGCAACGGGTGGCTTGATCATGGGCATGGTCACACGCACCGCACGTGGGCACACCGGCAGAACCTTGGCGGTTGACGCACCGGAAGTGCTGGCCTACGCCCTGGTTGTATTGGCCGCCATTCTCCGGGTGCTGGTGCCTGTGCTGTTGCCCAATTTTTATTCGGTGGCGTTGGTGGCGGCTTCTGTGGTGTTGTCTGCCGCCTTTATGATTTATCTATGGATATATTTGCCGTGGTTGATGCAAACACGGCTTGACGGCAAAGATGGCTAGGAGTCTGGGCGCCAGAAGTTTTTTAACAAGCGCGATGGTGACGAGTGGCGAGGCGAAGTCGTCTGCGCGGTGGTGAATGTGTCTGTCAGTACCTGTGTCGGTGGTAGCGCGATGACCGCTACAC
>CAIOAQ010000096.1 GCA_903856025.1 uncultured beta proteobacterium | reverse complement strand
CACCCATTTGGTGACCTCGTGAAATCCGTTGAAACTGGCGCCCAGTCTAGCTTGCAGCCGGTTTGCGCTCTGTCAACTGCCGGAAATAGGATAAACGGTCATTGGCCGTCAGCGGCCCATAAAAATAACCCCCAATCAGTTCGACCTGCTTGGGGGTTATTTATTGGCCCACATCAAGTGGGCCGATGGCGACTATTCGCCGTTGACAGCTCAGGCGGACGCGGCGGCCACCAACGCATTGAACGTGGCACTTGGGCGCATCACATCAACCACCTTCTTCTGGTCAACCAGGTAGTAACCACCGATATCTGCTGGTTTGCCTTGTACCGCCTTGAATTCTTCGGTGATCTTCTGCTCGTTTTCAGCCAGTGACTTGGCAAATGGTGCAAAGCGGGCTTGCAGCTCCTTGTCCTGTGTCTGTGTGGCCAATTCCTGTGCCCAGTACATGGACAGGTAGAACTGGCTGCCACGGTTGTCCAACTGGCCGGTCTTGGGTGATGGACCTTTGTTGTTGTCCAACAGCTTGCCGGTGGCGGCATCCAGCGTTTTGGCCAGAAGCTTGGCTTTTTCGTTGCCAGTCTTGAGGCCCAGATCTTCCAGACTCACGGCCAGGGCCAGGAACTCGCCCAGCGAATCCCAACGCAAGTGGTTTTCTTCCACCAACTGTTGCACGTGCTTCGGTGCAGAGCCACCGGCACCGGTTTCATACATGCCGCCGCCAGCCATCAATGGCACGATGGACAGCATCTTGGCGCTGGTGCCCAGTTCCATGATGGGGAACAGGTCGGTCAGGTAGTCGCGCAGGATGTTGCCGGTGACCGAAATGGTGTCCAGGCCGCGAATGACACGTTCCATGGAGTAACGGATGGCGCGCACTTGCGACATGATCTGGATGTCCAGGCCGGTGGTGTCGTGGTCTTTCAGGTAAACCTTGACCTTCTTGATCAGCTCGTTTTCATGGGGACGGTACGGGTCCAGCCAGAACACGGCGGGCATGCCCGAGTTGCGGGCGCGGGTCACGGCCAGCTTGACCCAGTCGCGAATGGCTGCATCCTTGGCCTGGCAGGCGCGGAAGATGTCGCCGGCTTCTACGTCTTGCGATAGCAGCACTTCGCCGGTTGCCAGATCGGTGATGTTGGCCACGCCGTCTTCGGGGATCTCAAACGTCTTGTCGTGTGAGCCATACTCTTCGGCTTGTTGGGCCATCAAGCCCACGTTGGGGATGGTGCCCATGGTTTTGGGGTCGAAGTTGCCGTTCCATTTGCAGAAGTTGATCATCTCCTGATAGATACGGGCAAACGTGCTCTCAGGCATCACGGCCTTCACGTCCTTCAAGCGGCCGTCCGCTCCCCACATCTTGCCGCCGTTGCGGATCATGACAGGCATGGACGCGTCCACAATGATGTCGTTGGGCGAATGGAAATTGGTGATGCCCTTGGCAGAGTCCACCATGGCCAGTTCCGGGCGGTGTTCGTGGCAAGCGTGCAGGTCTTTGATGACTTCTTCGCGCAGCGATTGCGGCAGGGTTTCCAACTTGTCATACAGGTTGACCATGCCGTTGTTGACGTTCACACCCAGTTCGTCAAACAATTTGGCGTGTTTTTCAAACGCGTCTTTGTAGAAAATACGTACGCAGTGGCCGAACACGATGGGGTGGGACACCTTCATCATGGTGGCTTTGACGTGCAGCGAGAACATCACGCCGGTTTTGTGTGCGTCTTCAATTTCTTTTTCATAGAAAGCCAGCAGGGCTTTTTTGCTCATGAACATGCTGTCGATGATTTCGCCGTCTTTCAGCGCCAATTTGGCTTTGAGCACGATGGCCTTGCCGCTCTTGGTGATCAACTCCATCTTCACATCACGCGCTTTGTCCAGCGTCAGGGACTTTTCGCCGTGGTAGAAGTCGCCATGGTGCATGTGGGACACGTGGCTGCGCGATGCCTGGCTCCATTCGGCCATGGAATGTGGATGCTTGCGGGCAAAATTCTTCACGGCTAAAGGGGCGCGGCGGTCGGAGTTGCCTTCGCGCAGCACCGGGTTCACCGCGCTGCCGATGCACCTTGCATAGCGGCTGCGAATGGACTTGTCAGCGTCTGTTTTCGGATCTTCCGGGTAGTCCGGCACGGCAAATCCCTTGGACTGCAGCTCTTTGATACAGGCCATCAGTTGTCCCACCGATGCGCTGATGTTGGGCAATTTGATGATGTTGGTGTCGGGCAACTGAGTCAAACGACCAAGCTCGGCCAGGTTGTCCGGCACTTTTTGTGCGTCGGTCAGGCACTCGGGAAACTCGCCAAGTACGCGTGCTGCCACTGAAATGTCGCAGTCGGCTACTTCAACACCTGCAGGTGCCGCGAACGCGCGGATGACCGGCAGAAAAGCGCAGGTGGCCAGGAAAGGTGCTTCGTCGGTCAGTGTGTAAATGATTTTGGATGGTTCGTTGGCCATGGTGTTCCTCTTTCTGATTGGGTGGATCTGCAATTTGTGACTTTATCCGATCAGCACAGGATGATCGGGCATCTTGGCTGGAGAATATTGATTGAAATCAATGAATTGTTAAAGCAACTTTAGCCGCTCTGCCAGGGGCTGTAGTTTGTCCCTGCTTGTAGACACCAAGCTTACAAAACGCAGCGCAAACCAGCCACCAAACCCATGCCATGCGCACGGCGACCATAGAAAAAGCCCTGACACCAAGGGGGCAGGGCTTTATTGTTTGACTCGGAAATTTGGAGCGGGTGATGGGAATCGAACCCACGCTATTTGCTTGGGAAGCAAAAGTTCTGCCATTGAACTACACCCGCGTGGCCTGAATTATAGAGGGCGACTTTCGGTGCGGCTGATTGGTTGAAAAATCATGCTGTAGCCCTCGTAAATAAAGCCTAATCCGCTATCAATAGCAGAGTGATTCTGGCTTATTTCAGGATGTCGCCCATGCACAGGTATTTGATTTCCACATAGTCATCCATGCCGTGGTGCGAGCCTTCGCGGCCCAGGCCGGACTGCTTGACACCGCCAAACGGCACGTGCTCGGTGGCCAGGATGCCGACGTTGATGCCGACCATGCCGTATTCCAGCGCCTCACTGACACGCCAGATGCGACCGATGTCACGGCTGTAGAAGTAGCTGGCCAGACCAAACTCGGTGTTGTTGGCAGCGTCAATGGCTTCTTGCTCGGTGCTGAACTTGAACACCGGCGCGAACGGACCAAAGGTTTCCTCGCGTGCGCACAGCATGTCGGCGCTGGCATCGGCCACCACGGTAGGCTCAAAAAACTGACCTTCCAGGCGTTTGCCACCCGCCAACAGACGGGCTCCTTTGGCAACCGCGTCCTGGACATGGCGCTCGACCTTTTGCAGCGCAGCCTCTTCAATCAGCGGGCCTTGGTTGACGCCGTCTTCAAAGCCGTTGCCGACTTTGGCGGTTTTGACCTTGGCGGCAAACTTGGTGACGAACTCGTCGTACACCCCGGCTTGTACGTAAAAACGGTTGGAGCACACGCAGGTTTGTCCGGCGTTGCGATACTTTGAGGCAAATGCGCCTTCGACGGCGCTGTCGATGTCGGCATCGTCAAACACGATGAAGGGTGCGTTGCCGCCGAGCTCCAGCGACATTTTCTTGACGGTGGGGGCCGATTGGGCCATCAGGATGCGACCGACTTCGGTGGAGCCGGTGAAGCTGATGTGGCGCACGATGTCGCTGGCGCAGATGACCTTGCCCACGGCAATGGAGTTGTCGGCATCGGCGGTGATCATGTTGATCACGCCTGCTGGAATACCAGCGCGGATGGCCAACTCGGCAGCGGCCAGGGCGGTCAAGGGGGTGAGTTCAGCCGGTTTGATGACCACGGTGCAACCTGCGGCCAGCGCCGGAGCCACTTTGCGGGTGATCATGGCAATGGGAAAGTTCCACGGCGTGATGGCCGCGCACACGCCAATGGGTTGGCGCAGCACCAGCAGGCGGCGGTTGTTGTCAAACTGGGGCAGGGTTTCGCCGTTGACGCGTTTGGCCTCTTCGGCAAACCATTCGACAAAGCTGGCTCCGTAGGCGACTTCGCCCTTGGCTTCTGGCAGAGGTTTGCCTTGTTCGGCGGTCATGATGCGCCCCAGGTCGTCCTGGTTGGCCATGATGAGGTCGTACCACTTGCGCAGGATGATGCTGCGTTCTTTGGCTGTTTTGCTGCGCCAGGCAGGCCAGGCGGCGTTGGCCGCGGCAATGGCGGCTTCGGCTTCGGCGGGGCCCAGGTTGGCGACGTCGGCCAAGTGCGCGCCGGTGGCCGGGTCGGTGACGGCAAAGCGGCTGCTGCCAGCTATCCACTGGCCATTGATCAGGGCTTCGGTTTTGAGCAGGCTGGGGTCTTTGAGCTGAGAGAGAGGGGTGGTGTTCATAACTGAGAGTGCAAGTAAGGGTCAGTTGTTGATAATGCGTCGGGCAAATTTTTCAAGGTAATCCATAAGATGGTCTGCGCCCTGCATGGCGGCCTTCTCGTTCGCGCTGGCAATGCCTTGGGCCAGGGTCAGGTGGTGGCGAGCGCCTTCCTTGATTTCCCCTTCGTGTTGATAGGCGTACCAGAAGCGTCGGCATTTCACGATCAATGGCAGCACACATTGCACTGCGGAATAGTTTTGACTGGCCTGATGGTTGATTTGGTCAAGTTCGTGGTCGGCGCGCATGTAGTCGTCAAGTTGCCCACCCTCTGCGGCCAGCACCATTCGCTCTGCCCTGCGCAGAATCTCCTGGCGTTGGGCGGCGGTGGCGCGACGTGCGGCACACGCGGCAATCAGACGCTCCAGCACCCGGCGGGTCTGGATCACATCGAGGTGCTCAGCCAGATCAATGTTGGAGACGACAAGTCCCCGCCGGGGCTGCTGGTCAATCAGCCCGATGGCCACCATGCGCAACAGGGCTTCACGCACCGGTGTGCGGCCAAGCTGGCTGATTTCGACCAACTCTGCCTCCACAATAGGGCTGCCCGGCGGCAGTTTCAGGGTGGAGATCAGCGCTTCAATCACGTCATAGGCGACATCAGCCGCACGGCGTTTGCTGGGGGGTGGGCGAGTTGGCATAGGGATCAGCTTATTCAAAACGGTCTATTTTGGCGGGTTTTTGTACCAGACTGCTGATACGCGTGGGTGTCAGCGGCATGCGTGGTGCGGGCGGCGTCCAGCCAAACAGGTGCTGGGTGGCTGCACCGCAAACGCGACCCTGACAGGCACCCATGCCACAGCGGGTGGTAAGTTTGGCATCTATCCAATTGTTGCAAGTGGCGATTTGTCTGTGACGAACGTCTTCACAACGGCAGACGATGGTGTCGGGTGTTGCCAGGTTTTTGAGTGCATCCTGAAGCGCAAAGTGCTGCTTCAGGGCGGCTGCAAAGTCGTCCCACCGTTGTCGGCTTGGCCACAGCGCTTGCGCCTCATCGCGCTTGCCGACGGCGGCCAGTCCTGCAATCTGGCCTTGCACCCAGGCCCGATCACTGCCCCCAAAACCAGTGCATTCACCGGCGGCAAAGTGGTCGGGCAAGCTGCAGGCCTGCCAGTCATCCACGGCGATGGCCTGATGCTCATTCAGTGCGCAGCCCAAGGCCTGCCCGATCTGGATGTTGGGGATCAGTCCAAAACCGCAGGCCAACCTGTCGCAAGCCAGGTCGATGACGTGAGCACCCTGTTGAAGACGCACGGATTGCAAATGACCCTGGCCGCTGGCAGTCAACACATGGCTGGAAGTTCGATACCCGTGCTGTACCAGCCTCAGCGCCTGCATCGCCTTGGACGGCCAGCGCAACAGCGTAGCGGTAAAGGCTGCAACGGAAGACAGTGGCGCTTGTTCGGCAACACGCAGCACTTCGGCCCCGGCGGCCTTGGCGGTCGCAGCCACTGCAAGTAACAAGGGGCCGCTGCCAGCGACCACGATGCGTTCACCACGCACCGACAAGCCACCTTTGATGAGGGCTTGCAGCCCGCCCGCACCGGTTACCCCTGGCAGCGTCCAGCCGGGAAACGGCAGCAACAGTTCACGCGCTCCGGTGCAAAGGATGGCTTTGTCATAACGCAGCTGCCAGCCCTGCGTGGCATCCTCCAGCAGCACTTCCTTGTGGCTTGGCACGGCAACCAGCCGGGTGCCACTCAGCAGTGTGATATTGGTGTGGCGCAGCAAGGCTTGGCGGTGTCTCTGCGCGTCAAGGGGCAACACCACACCCGGCCCGTCGCGCCAGATTTGCCCCCCAGGAGCCGGGTTGTCATCCACCATGACAATGGTCGCACCGGTGGGTGCGGCGGCCAAGGCAGCGGCCATGCCTGCAGGGCCGCTGCCGATGATCAGCACATCGCAGGTGTTGGGGCGAATCGTTTTCATGGCAGGCCTTCGCAAGACAAGGTCTTCACGATCATGTCCGGCGCACACAGGGTCTGGCAAGCCAGACGGCGCTGGCCGTTGATCAGCACGCGACATTCCTGGCAGATGCCCATGCCGCAAAATGCCGCGCGGCGCTCGCCTTGTACCGAATGCCTGGTGGTGCCGTCAGAGCGCAGACTGAGAGCTGCCGCTACCGTGATGCCCACCGGCACGGGGTGCGCTGTTCCGTCAAGCGTGATGCAGATGCTTGGGATGTTGGTGTTCATGTAACGGATTTAAATCGTTGGGCCAGATACGGCGTGGGGTCAAGGTCTGGCGGACTACCGGTGATGTGCGCAGCAAGAAGTCGTGCACTGGCGGGCGCGGTGGTAACCCCCAGCCCTTCGTGGCCAACCGCCAGCCACAGCCCCTTGCGCGTTGGGTGCGGGCCCAGGATGGGCAGGCTGTCCGGTGTGGCCGGACGCAGGCCCGTCCAGCAGCGGATGGCGTTCAGATCTGCCAGACCCGGCAGATAAGACAAGGCACGCTCCAGCATCTGCGACAGCATGTCGGCATCCATGTCACGGCTGGTGTCGTCAAATTGGCGTGACGAACCCACCAGCAGTTGTCCGGTGGGGCGCGGTTGCACATTGAAGGCGACCGAGGGGCCGGTGCTGTGGTGCGCGGTGGTCACATAAGCCAGTTCAACCAACTGGTGATGCACGGTACCTGGGTAGCGGTCGGTGATCAGCAGTTGGCCTTTCTTGGGTTGAATCGGCAGCTCCGGGCAAAACTCGGTGGCATGAATACCATTGGCCAGCAGTACGGCGGATGCCCCCAGCCAGCGGCCGTTGACCAGGTGGACCCGTGTGTCTTCAATCGCCTGCACACCTTGTTGAAGAAAGCTGATGCGCTGAGGGTAGGTCTGCAACAGCCAGCGTGCTGCGTTGGGCGCGTAGACCGCGCTGTCGTCGGGAACCCGCAGCGCGCCTTGTAGCCCTGATCGCAACGCGGGCTCCAGACGCTGCAGTTCCTGGGCAGACACGAGTTGACTGTTCACTCCGCTGGCTTGCAGGCGCAGCTGTTTCTCCTGGGCTGCGTCCATCTCCTGCGCATTGGCTGCCAGCCACAGCGTGCCGCAGGGGTGCCAGGTGCAATCCGCTGGCAGGCGGGGTGCCCATTGCCGCCAGATGCCGAGTGAGTGGTGGCTCAAGGCCAGCTCCGCCGGGTTGTCGTCCATCACCACCAGATGCCCCATGCCCGCCGCCGTGGCCCCGCCACGCCGGTCATCCAGCACCAGTACATCCAGCCCGGCGCGGGCCAGCTCATGGGCGCAGGCCGCACCCACGATACCCGCCCCAATGACGATGACGTCCGCGTCCTGGCTCAAGTGTGGATTCCCCAGCCATAGGGGTCATCGTTCTCGATCAGCAAGGTGGCTTCAGCGCTGATGTGGGCACGCCCGCGCAATGTGGGAATGATGCGATCACCATCCCGCTCATAGCTGGCTTCAAACACACTGCCAATCACGCTGGCCTGATGCCACAGCGCCCCTGGCGCGAGTTTGTTGTCAGCGGCCAGACATGCCAGTTTGGCGCTGGTGCCGGTGCCACAAGGCGAACGGTCATACGCCTTGCCGGGGCACAACACATAGTTGCGGCTGTCGGCATGGGCATCATCGGCAAACAGTTCAATGTGATCAATCACCGCACCGTTTACACCGGTCGTGCCCTGCGCTGCCAGTGCATCACTGACGGCGCAGCTGTAAGCCATCAAGGCTTCCAGGTTGTCACTGGCCACGCGCTGGCCATGGTCGCTCATCAGGAAGAACCAGTTGCCGCCATAGGCGATATCGCCATGGGCCAGTCCATGCCCAGGCACGTCGACGGCCACCTGTTTGGCGTGTCGCCATGAGGGCACGTTGCGCACGCTCACGCTGCGGTCTGTATGCAATGTGGCTTGCACCGTGCCTACCGGCGTTTCAATCTTGTGCACACCGGGCTGGATGCGGCCCATGTGCGCCAGAGTCGCTACCAGTCCGATGGTGCCGTGGCCACACATACCCAGGTAACCCGCGTTGTTGAAAAAAATCACGCCAGCGGCGGCGGTCGGATCGACGGGCTCACACAACAGCGCACCAACGATCACATCACTGCCGCGTGGCTCCAGCACCGTGGCGGCACGCCAGGCATCATGCTGGCTGGCGAGCAGCTCACGCCGCTCGGCCATGCTGCCGTGGCCCAGCTCGGGAAAACCGGCAGTGACCAGGCGTGTGGGTTCACCGCCGGTGTGGGAGTCAATGATCTGAATTCGTATCATGGCGTGGGCTGGGAGAGTTCAACAATGCAGGACAAGCGGATTTACTACAGAGTCACCTGCTTATATCAGTAACTGGCCAAGGGCGTTGGCGTTTCATTTTTGAAGGCGTACACCGTGATGGGGGCCTGTTTCATATTGCCCTTGTCGTCGTAGGCATAGGTGCCAGCAACGCCCTTGTAACTGCCCTTTCGCATTTCTGCGCTGACCTTGTTGGGGTCGATGGACTGCGCTTTTTGCATGGAGACAGCCACCAGCATCATCTGGTCATAAAACGAGGCGGCATAGGCGTCGGCATCCAGACCAAAGCGTTTCTTGAACTTGGCCTTGAAAGCCGGGCCTTCGCTGGACTTGTCCAGCATGGAGCCGCCCTGCGCACAAAACACCACGTCGTTCACCGCATTACCACCCAGCTTGCCCATTTCCGGACTACACAGGGTGTCGCCCCCCAGCATCTTGGCCTTGATGGCCAGTTGTTGCATCTGGCGCGCCATCGGGCCGGCCTGCGGGGCATAGCCGCCAAAGAAGATGACATCAGGCTTCTTGGCCTTGATGTTGGTCAGAATGGCAGAGAAGTCCGTGGCTTTGTCCGTGGTGTATTCCTGGTTGAGGATGCTGATGCCCTGAACCTTGGCCTCTTTAATGAACTCTGTTGCAACCCCTTGACCAAACGCAGTGCGGTCATCAATGATGGCAACCGTTTTGGCTTTGAGCACCTTGGCTGCATAAGTCGCCATGCTGGCACCAATCTGGTTGTCACCGGCAATGATGCGGAACAGGTTTTTATAGCCGCCCTCGGTCACCTTGGGGTTGGTTCCTACGGTGGATACCAGGGTTTCACCCTCGCTGTAAATGCGAGATGCCGGAATAGCCACTCCGGAGCAATACGGTCCCATCACAAATTTAACACCACTGTCGACCAGCTTTTGAGCCACGTTGACACCCGCTTTGGGGTCGCACTGGTCATCCTCGGATTGCAGTTCGAATTTGAGCGTTTTGCCTGCCACGGTCATCTTTTTGGCGTTCAGCTCCTCAATTGCCAAGCGGGTTCCGTTTTCATTGTCTTTGCCAGCAAAGGCGTTTGGGCCAGACAAGGGACCGGTTTGGCCAACTTTGACGATCTGTTCTTGTGCTTGGGCTGCACAAGCCAAGCTCATGGCTGCGAGTAAGGGAACGAGTGTGGTAGCGACTTTCATGGAAGGAGTCCTCTTAAGTGGGGTTGATGAATACGAACGACTTGCTTCAATCAGGGAACAGACTGGTATTGCACGGGCCGTGTTGCCAGCGCTTTTTCAACGATGTCGACCACGGCTTGGCGTTCTGCGCCAACCAGTGGCAAACGGGGGCGGCGCATGTGTTCGGTGCTGACACCGGCCACCACGTCAATTAACTTCAGGTTTTGCACCAGCTTGGTGGATACATCCAGGTGCAGCATGGGGGTCATCCATTGGTACAGCTTCAGGGCCTCGGCAAATTTCCCCGCCTTCATCAGGTCGTACAGCGCCACGTTTTCACGGGGGAAAGTGCAGCCCACACCCGCCAGCAGACCATCACAGCCCAAGGCCAAACCTTCATAAGCCAGGTCGTCCACACCCAGGAAGAGTTGGTAGCGGTCTCCCAACAGGTTGCGTAAATCGGTGATGCGGCGGATGTTGTCCGTGCTCTCCTTGATCGCCACAATCCATTTGCAATCGGCCAGCTCAGCCATGTGCTCGGGTTTCAAGTCCACCCGGTAGGCCACCGGGTTGTTGTAAACCATGACGGGTTTTTGGGCGGCCTCGGCCATGGTGCGCACATTGAGCATGGCTTCGCGGGCATCGGCCACGTAAATGACGGACGGCATGACCATGAAGCCGTCTACGCCAATGGCGTTGCAGGCCTTGATGTAGCGCAATGCTTCACGAGTGCTGGTTTCGGACACGTTGGCCAACACCGGAACGCGGCCATGGCTGGCCTTGAGGGCAATTTCAGCGACCTGAACTTTTTCTTCCAGCGTCAGTGTGCTGGCCTCACCCAGCGAGCCGCAGGTGACCAAGCCATGGATGCCGTTGCGAATCTGGAAGTCAATGTGTTTGGCAGTGCCTTCAGCATCCATGCTTTCGTCGGCGTGAAACTTGGTGGTAATGGCGGGAAATATGCCTTGCCAGCGGGGATTTGTCATGATCGACTCCTAAAAAGTTAACAGATTTGCGTGATGTTTCATCTCGTCGATGAATTAGTAAATATATTAACATCATATTTGAAATATGTGTATAGGGTATTAAGCAGCTTGCGCGTCTGGCTTATTCCATTTCTAATTCATTAGTGT
>CAIOAQ010000095.1 GCA_903856025.1 uncultured beta proteobacterium | reverse complement strand
CCCTGGCCTCAAGAAATTAGTTGACTCATACCGCCGCTGTGATCTGCCGAGGGAGGGCATCCGAATTGCGGCCTAGGAGAACTTAGCACTGTCCAGTACTTTAACAATGTTCGCAAACCGCTTCCCACGCCGCTTCCCACGCCGCTTCCCACGCCGCTGACAGCGCCACCAGCGCCACCACCACCACCACAAAAAACAACAACAACGAGGCCGTCGAACATGAAATTTTTCTATACCCTCTCAACGAAAATGCGTAATTTATTGCCCCTACTGTAAAAAAACCCGCAACTTCAAGGTTATTTACCAAGGCCCTTATCTTTAGCAAAGTCACAAAAGATAGCATCGCACAACAGTTTGTAACAAAATAGGACTGGGTAATTTGGTTGAAGGAGGTTCCCATGACACAAAAAAAATACAGTAATCCACGCACAAACACGGCAGCAGTTCAGGCTGGGCGTGGCTGTTGATGAACGCCGTCACATCACCGACCAAAGGGGTCGTCGAGGCCAATCGGCGTGGCAAGGCGGTACGCGCGGAATTTTGCTGGCCCGCACCGCTGTCGTCCCTTTACAGCGCAGCCGTGCCATGGACTACCCCCCAGGACTGTGAAATTGAAGGGGTCAACGGTGCGTCGGGGCACTGTAGCTTGGTCAAACTTTCACCAACTGAAGCTTCCATCACGGTTCAAATCGAACGAGCCAATGCGCCCATCGTACTTTCGTTTAACCAATTCAGAAACCTGAAGCTCAAGCAGCCCATCTACCCATTGGTGGCGCTCAGCAATGAACACTTACCGGGATTAGGTCAACAGTCGGCCATTGTTGAATACCACCTCCATTTGCATGACGGTCAGGTGCGATCCGGCTTGACGGTGGGGTATGTGGAAACATCTTTTGGTTTGTTTCTTTTCACGCCGATGGATGACAAGGGGGCTCTGCAACGCGTGTTTGTCCCGCATGAGTCGTTTCATCATGTCGGCCTGAGCGATCAAATTGGCAGCCCAGAGCGGGTGGTTGACGCGGCAGAGCAGCACGCTCCAACCGATGTTTCAGATGAGCTGTTCTCAGGTCAGGCGACGACCAGTTACGTGGATGATATTGAAGAAACTGCCGTCACAACTCCTGAACAACTGATGCTGGCGTTGGATCATCAGTCCAAAATGCCGATCATCCGCCTGGGTGAGGCCTTGCTGCGACTTGGATATGTGACTCAAGAACAGGTTCAGGAAGCCCTTTCACACCAAAACGGGATCAGTGCGTTGCCTTTGGGCGAACTGCTGATTCAAATGGGGGGCTTGACGCGCACCCAGTTGAACGCGGCGCTGGCTCGCAAGATGGGTTATCCGGTGGTTGATGTCACCAAATTTCCCATCGAACCCGCCGCGTTGGCCAAAATTCCCATGAGTACTGCGCGTCGTCTGGCGGTCATACCCCTGTTGGCGCGCAGCAGTTTGATGGTGGTTGCCTGCGTTGACCCCACGCGAAGGGTGATGATTGAGGAGTTGGAATTTTTGTTGCGTGTCCGGGTCATCGCCACCTTGGCGGACGAAAGACAAATCATGTCGGTGATTGGCACCGCCTACGACAAGCTTGGCCTCAGTGACTGGCAAGCTGACAGTGAGGCCGCCAGCAATGCCCTCCCCAACGAACCCACCAGTGGCACCGACTTGCTGGCCAGCATGGAGATCAATGACCGCGCGAGTGCGGACGAAGATGACGACCAACCCGTGGCAGAGTCTGACAACACCTTGGTCAAACTGATCAACACCATGATCATCGAGGCCTACGCGCGTGGTGTCAGTGACATCCATGTCGAGTGCCAGCCCAGACGCGCCAAGGTGCGCATCCGTTTTCGCAAAGATGGCCTGCTGTCGCGTTATTTGGAACTGCCTCACACCTACCGATCGGCGCTGGTAACCCGCCTGAAAATCATGTCATCCTTGGACATTTCAGAGCACCGTAAGCCTCAGGACGGCAAGATTGATTTTCACAAATTTTCACCACGCCACCGGCTTGAGTTGCGCATCGCAACCATTCCTACAGCCAATGGTCTTGAAGATGTCGTGATGCGTCTGCTGTCGTCTGCACGACCTATTTCCATGGACAAACTGGCCTTATCTGCTGACAACCTTCAGGGTTTACAGCAGGCCGTCAACCGTCCCTATGGCATGGTGCTGTGCGTCGGCCCCACAGGTTCCGGAAAAACCACCACTTTGCATTCGGTACTGGACTATCTGAACACGCCCGAGCGCAAGATATGGACAGTGGAAGACCCGATTGAAATCACCCAACCGTCACTGCGCCAGGTTCAGGTCAACCCGAAAATTGACTGGACATTTGCCAAGGCGCTGCGTTCCTTCTTGCGCGCCGACCCCGACATCATCATGGTCGGGGAAATCCGTGATACAGAAACCGCACGGATTGCCATTGAGGCCTCGCTCACCGGGCATTTGTTGCTGTCCACGCTGCACACCAACAGCGCAGCCGAGACGGTCACCCGGCTGATTGACATGGGCATGGACCCCTTCAACTTTTCGGATTCCCTGCTTGGCGTACTGGCCCAGCGCTTAGCGAGGCGCCTGTGCATTCATTGCCAAACCTCAGAAATTGCCAGTGAAGCCTATCTGGATGAGCTCTTGTCCGACTATTTGAACGTATTTCCAGCAGAACACGCACCATCCCGCACCGACGTGCTGAACCAATGGATGGACCAATACGGGAAAGAAGGGCAACTGCTTCATTACAGTGCAAAGGGCTGCAGCCGTTGCCAAAACACCGGCATGCTTGGGCGAGTGGGACTGCATGAGTTCATGAGTGTCAGCGCTGCCATGCGTCGTCTCATCCAGAAAAATGCCACCCCTGATGCCATGGTGCTGGAGGCATTCAAAGGCGGAAAATTCCGCACCCTTCGACAGGATGGCATTGCCAAGGTACTGGCAGGTCTGACAAGCATTGATGAAGTTCGTGCCAACACCCATGGTTGACACGGACATCACCAACCACCCGTACCAGTCTCTCACCCCCGATGTGATCCTGGACGCACTGGCCAGCGTGCAGTTGTTCGGAGATGGTCGACAAATGGCCTTGAGCTCCTATGAAAACCGGGTCTACCAGGTACGGCTGGAAGACGCCAGCATGGTGGTGGTGAAGTTCTACCGTCCAGCACGCTGGACTCAGACACAAATTCTGGAAGAACACACGTTTTCCCAAGAATTGATCGCCGCAGAGGTCCCGGTGGTCGGCCCGCTGAACCTCAACGGCAGCACCCTGCACCACTACGCCGGCTTTGATTTCAGCGTCAGCCCCTGGCGCGGTGGTCGCCAGCCCGAACTCGACGACCTTGAAGTGCTGGAATGGGTGGGACGTTTTCTGGCACGTATTCACACCGTCGGTTCTGCAAAGCCGTTCATTCACCGGCCCGCGCTGGACCTGCGCAGCTTTGGCGTGGAGCCAAGGCAGTGGCTTCTAAGCCATGACAAGGTGCCGCTGGATGTGCAGTCCGCCTGGGAACGATCTTCCCAGGCTGCAATAGATTTGATAGCAGCTTACCCATGTTTTACGAGGGCTATAAGCCAGAATATCCATGAAGCACATGGCGCAGGCATCCAACACATTCGCCTGCATGGCGACTGCCATCCCGGCAACATTTTGTGGACGCCGTTGGACACACCCGCCAACAACCTGCCGGGGCCGCATTTTGTAGACCTGGACGACGCGCGATCAGGCCCATCCGTACAAGACCTGTGGATGCTGATCAGTGGTGACCGGCAACAGCAGACCCGTCAGCTTGGCGCCTTGGTGGATGGTTATGAGCAGTTCCGTGCTTTTGACCGGCGGGAACTGGCTCTGATCGAACCGCTTCGCACCTTGCGTTTGCTGCACTACAGCGCCTGGTTGGCGCGGCGTTGGGACGACCCCACATTTCCGATTCACTTTCCGTGGTTTGGCTCCAGCGACTACTGGCAGGGCCAGGTGCAGATGCTCGACGATCAAATCGAGGCCATGCAAGAAGCACCGCTGGTGGTGTAGCACAGTACACCGTTGCCCCACGGGCCAAGCCCATGGCGCCACGCCGATAGGTTTACTTTCCGTTGATACCCAGAAGTTCCACTTCAAACAACAAGGTCGCGTTGGGTGGAATCACACCACCGGCACCACGCTCACCATAAGCAATGGCTGCGGGGCAGGTGAGCTTGGCTTTTCCGCCCACCTTCATGCGCTGCACGCCTTCGGTCCAGCATTTGATGACGCGATTGAGCGGAAATTCGATGGGGACGCCACCCTTGTAAGAGCTGTCAAACTCTTTGCCATCGGGGAACGTGCCACGGTAGTTGACTTTGACCGTGTCAGTCGCCTTGGGGCTGTCACCTTTGCCGTCTTTGAGCGAACGGTACACCAAGCCTGTGGCGCTGATTACCGCCCCGGGCTCCTTGGCGGCGGCATCAAGCGTGGCATCTGCGGCCCAAACCATATTCAGGTTCAACACAGCGGCGACAAGCGCAAATTTAAAAATGGATTTCATGGCGTGAGTTTGAAACAAAAGGAGGTCTATTTTGACCGCAGTCCAGGTTAATTGCGCGCGTGGCTGATTTGCAGGCCATCCACCCCTTGCATCTGCCGCAAATGGCGTGAAAGCTCAAACAGCGAATCTGGGTTGGGAAAGCTTGTCAAGGCCACCATGACAAAGTTCCATGTGACCACCGAACCCTTGCCAGCAATGTTCAACGAACCTTCGGCCACCATGTAGCCCCATTCGGCGATGGCGCGCTTAAGTACCGCTTCGTCAGGCTCAAAACCAGTGGCAAATTCCAACCGGACCCCCAAGGCCCTGCGCGAAGGCAAGCGCGCTTCCAGCTTGGGCCCCCACATCATCAGCGATGCAGACAGAAAGGTGAGCAAGATCGCTGCCGCAAAAAATCCAATGCCCACCATCACACCGATCGCCGATGCCGCCCAAATGGACGCAGCGGTGGTCAGCCCGCTGATGTTCAAGCCCTCTTTCATGATGACGCCCGCACCAATGAAACCTACCCCGGTGACAATGCCCTGAATGACACGGGTCGGGTCCACTGCTATCGCACTGTGCCCGCTGCCTCCCCACCAAAAGCCCGGGTAGCCCGCAAAAACGGTGAGCGCCGCGGAGGCCATGCAAACAATGCCATAAGTACGCATGCCAGCTGCCCGGCCATGGTAAGAACGCTCGTACCCGACCAGCAAACCCAGCAACAATGCCCCCAGCAAATTGGCGAACACCAACAGGTTTACCTCCATCATCGGAATGGACCAAAACGATGCCAGATACGCCCCAGTGATGATGCCCATGAGTAGCCTCCAAATAGAAATAGCTACCTGCCCAGAATGAGTCTGGACTGGTAGCTATCAATAATAGAGCGGTTTAGACCGTTTTTGTCACACCAGCAGTGCATTCACCCGCTTGACGTAGGCGGCCGGGTCTTCCGGTAAACCACCTTCAGCCAACAGTGCCTGGTCAAACAGGATGTGGGCCAGGTCGTTGAAGCTGGGTGAACCATCGAGTTTTTTCACCAACGGGTGCTCGGCATTGACCTCCAACACCGGCTTGACATCAGGCGCCGTCTGCCCAGCCTGCTTGAGCATGCGCGCCAATTGGGTACTCATGCCGTTGTCTTTGACCACCAAACAAGCAGGTGAGTCCACCAGACGGGTGGTCACACGCACATCTTCGGCTTTGTCTTTCAAAGCTTCTTTCAGTTTTGCCAACAAGGGCTTGAAGGTTTCGGCGGCTTCTTCTGCAGCCTTCTTTTCAGCTTCGTCTTGCAGCTTGCCCAGGTCGACTTGCCCTTTGGCCACGCTTTGCAACGGTGTGCCGTCAAATTCATGCACGTAATTGAGCGCCCATTCGTCCACGCGGTCGGTCATCAACAGCACTTCAATGCCTTTTTTCTTGAACACTTCAAGCTGCGGACTGTTCTTGGCGGCAGCCAGGGTGTCGGCCGTGATGTAGTAAATGGCTTCTTGGCCTTCTTTCATGCGGGCCTTGTAGTCGGCAAAGCTCACGCTCACGCCGTCCGTGGTGCTGGAGGCAAAACGCAACAGCTTGGCAAGGCGATCCTTGTTGGCGTAGTCTTCACCCAAACCTTCCTTGAGCACCGCGCCAAACTCGGCATAGAACTTGGTGTACTTGCCGTGTTGCGCCTTGTCTTCTTCGCTCTCCACATCGGTTACGTCGGTTTTTTCACCACATCCACCGGAGCCATCGCAGGTCTTTCCGTCTTCGCTGCAGCATTTTTTGGCTTCAACGGCGGGTTTGTCGTTGCGCGCCAGGTCTTCGAGCATGCCCAACACGCGTTTGGTACAGCCTTCGCGGATGGCTTTCACATCGCGGCTTTCCTGCAGCAGCTCACGGCTCACGTTCAGTGGCAGGTCAGCCGAATCCACCACGCCTTTGACAAAGCGCAGGTAAGTGGGCAGCAAGGCTTCGGCATCGTCCATGATGAAAACCCGCTTGACGTACAGCTTGACACCCGCAGATTTTTCACGGTTGTACAAGTCCATCGGCGCTTTGCCAGGAATGTACAAAAGCTGGGTGTATTCGGTGCTGCCTTCGACACGGTTGTGGGTGTGCGCCAGCGGTGCTTCAAAGTCGTGGCTGATTTGTTTGTAAAACTCGTCGTACTGTTCTTGCGTTACATCCTTTTTGGCGCGCGCCCAGATCGCGTTGGCTTTGTTGATGGTTTCCCATTCGCCAGTCTTGACCATGCCACCAGGTTGACGCCCACCGTTCTCGTCGCTGGGGTTGATCAACTCGCCGTCTTTCCACTCTTCCTTTTCCATCAAGATGGGCAGGCTGATGTGGTCGGAGTATTTGTTGATGATGCTCTTGAGCTTCCATGCACTGGCGTAATCAAGTGCTTCTTCGTTCAAATGCAGGATGACGCTGGTGCCACGGTCAGGGCGGGAAATGGCTTCCACCTCGAAATTACCCGCGCCACCACTGATCCAGCGCACACCTTCTTCAACCTTCATTCCAGCGCGGCGAGATTCAACGGTGATCTTGTCGGCCACGATGAAACCGCTGTAAAAGCCCACACCGAACTGGCCAATGAGTTGTGAATCGGCCTTTTGGTCACCGCTGAGTTTGCTCACAAAGTCTTTGGTGCCACTCTTGGCGATGGTGCCCAGGTGGTCGATGGCCTCTTGCGCGCTCATGCCAATGCCGTTGTCGGTGATGGTGAGCGTTTTGGCATCCTTGTCAAAGGTCACCTTGACCTTGAGTTCGGTGTCGTTTTCGTACAAGCCGCCGTCATTGATGGCCTCAAAACGGAGTTTGTCGCAGGCATCCGATGCGTTGGAGATCAATTCACGCAGGAAAATTTCTTTGTTGGAATAAAGCGAATGGGTGACCAAGTGCAGCAGTTGCGCGACTTCAGCCTGAAAAGATAGAGTTTGTTTGGTCATGGAATTGAACGTGTTTTCAAAACTTGGGAAAAACCAGGCTGCCAATGGCACCTGATACGTCTGCAGCCACCTACTTATGGGTGGCCAGATGGATTTCAAGGGCTTTCATTTATCAAGTTCGCCGTAAAAGCCCTGCCTTCAGGCATCGGGATATAAGGCGTGAATGTGAATAACTTGCACTCTAGGATATAGCTGTATAAAATATCAGTATGTTGATAAAACCAGTTCAACGCATCAAAACTTTGCGCGTTCGGATCAAAGATCGCCATACAAAGTCGTTGATCGAATTGGCAGCAGCCGTTAATTTTGTCTGGAATTTCGACAACGAACTCTCCTTCAAGCACACCCAACGCACAGGCAAGTTTTTCTCTGCTTTTGACCTGAACCCCTACACCAAGGGCGCAGGCAAGGAACTTGGTCTGCATTCTCAAACCGTCCAAGCCATCAACGAAGAATTCGTTTGTCGCAGAAAGCAGTTCAAACGTGCCCAGTTGCGTTGGCGTGTCTCCAAGGGCAGTCGCAGATCGTTGGGATGGATCCCATTCAAAGCAGTGGCGATTCAATATCGCAACGGTCAATTGCACTACGGGAAACTGGCATTAAGTCTTT
>CAIOAQ010000094.1 GCA_903856025.1 uncultured beta proteobacterium | reverse complement strand
CCCGGAAATTGGCTTGCTTCTTGCATGAGCTGGGCAAAGCTTTGCAATTCATGTGGAGATTTATCCACACACATTTGGGGCACCAGAGCGCCACCGTGCCCAGCCTGAAAATCGGAACGCTGTTGGGGTGTGCATTCGTCGGGCAATTCGGCATTGGCAAACACCAGCAGCAAACGCTGGGGCATGGGCTGCGCCCGCGCGGCGTTCAGTAAATCGTCAAAGGTGCTGATCTGCATGTCATTGCACCAGTGGCGTGTCAGCGGCAATCAGATCGACACCCACCACGTCCGCCTGCCCCGCCAACAAGATCAAATATTGGCGCAGGGCGGTCACAAAGCTTTGTTGTTTGAGGGCCATGCGTACCGCACCTTGAACCGCCTCAAACGGCTGCACCACACCAACCTGACGTCCAAGAACCTCGACCACATGCAGGCCGAAGCGACTGTGAACCAGTCGAGGTAACACGCCCACCTCCTTGTTGCCAAACAGTTCCTTGGCAAATTCGGGGGCGCAGTCGGTGGTGGTGAGCCACCCCAGTTGGCCACCTTCGGCACCGCTGGGGCAATTGGACAAGGTACTGGCCGCATGGGCGAATGCGTCCGCACCTGACTTGCCATCATGACAGCGCACATTCAGCAGAGTGGCTTCGGCTTGCTTGCGCAGCGCGTTCAGGTCCACACCGGGTGTCACGGCAAACAAAATGTGACGCACATTGACGCGCTCCCCTGTGCTGTAAGTGGCCAGATTGGCGGCGTGATGACGGCGGCAGGCCTGTTCAGACGGTTCTGGCACCTCCAGCGCCTGCTCCAGCAAGGCTTCAATGGCGGCACTGGCCGCTTCGCTTTGCACACCGTCCATGGCGGGAACATCGGTCGCGGCCAGCAAACCGGCTTCGATGGCGGCTTGACGCAACAGTTCGGCGCACGCACGCTGGCGCAGCGTGTCGGCATCCAGCACCTCATCGAAACCGATGATGGCGACGCCGTTAATACTTGCAAAATTGACCTCTAGCCCTTGTTCTTGTTGCATGTATTGCTCCTCAAACTGAAGCGTTTGGTTGACGTGGTTGATTGCGCCCGGCGGGCACATTCAAACGGCGGGCGCGCACCACCTGGTAGGGCCGCATCAAATACCCCACCGAAGCAAAACCGCTCCACACATGCACCAGTCGTGTGAACGGAAAGATGAAGAAGATGCTCATGCCCAGGAACATGTGGGCCTTGAAGATGAAACCGGCGTCTGCCAGCAAATCAACAGCGCCGCTCTGGAAGGTGACGATGCCCTGTGCCCAACCCGCCAGCTTCATCATCATGCTGCCATCCAGATGTTGCCCCGACAAAGGCACGGTGGCTAAACCCAAGGCCAATTGCAACCACAACAACACCAGCAGCACGATGTCGCTGGTTTTGGAGTTGATGCGGATGCGCGGCTCGGTCAAACGGCGGTGCAACAAAATCGTGACCCCCACAAAACCCAACAAGCCTGCGGTGCCGCCACTGATCATGGCCATGAGTTGTTTGTTGCCCGCGCTGATGAAGTGTTCGTACAAAAAGTGCGGCGTCAGCAGCCCCATGGTGTGCCCGGCAAACAGGAATAACACGCCGATGTGAAACAGGTTGCTGCCCCAGCGCAATTGCCCCATTTTCAGCATTTGAGAAGAATCACTCTTCCAGGAATAATGGTCGCGGTCAAAGCGCAACAAGCTGCCAACCACAAATACCACGAAGGCAACGTAGGGATAGATACCAAACAGAAAGTAGTCAAGGGTGTTCATAGTGAAGCTCCAGCAAGTGCAGCGGCTTTTTGGCGACTGGCCGCGTCGGATTTGACAAAGTGAATGGGTTGAGCTTGGTCGGGTTTATCTTGACCTTTCACCGAACAACCGCCAAAGACCTCGGGTTCTTCCCAGGCGGCATCCAAGGCCTCGTCAGCGACCACGGCAACCGCTTGTGCCTTCTCGCCGCTGAGTTCAATCAATGCCCCCAGTACGCTGGCATAACGTGTGCCGCGTTGTTGCAGCGCGCTGAAGATGGCGTTGAGGATGTGCGCCATTTCACCCAAAAAGGCGCAGGCTTCCTTGGGGGGTTGTGTCGAAGCAAACTCCAGCACCACCGGCAGGTAGTCGGGCAGTTCAGCCGGAGCCAGAAAGAGGCCGGCCTTCTCGTAAGTTTGGGTCAGGTCGATCATGGCCGGCCCCCGCTCGCGCGAGTCGCCAGGCACATGTTAAAACAGGTGCAACGAGGTGGCTCGACCACGTTCAAACAGATCGACAAATTCGGCTTCTAGGTCCAGCTTCTTGCCTTGCGCGAGGTGCT
>CAIOAQ010000093.1 GCA_903856025.1 uncultured beta proteobacterium | reverse complement strand
TAACAACGCAGTTGTCGCCTTTATACGGAATAAACATGTGAAAAATGTATTACTTATTGCTCGATGGGATGGAAAAAGCGTTTCACACGCATCCTATAGCGGTTTGAATGCGGGTTAAAACCAGTCCGTTGCCTCGGGAACTGGAGGCTGATCAGGAAAAGGGCGTTAGGAGTTTTCGGATGTTTTACATTTTTCAGGTTTGATTTTTGCGCGGAGTTCCATGGCTGTCCCACAGGGAGTCAGGCAAAACCAGGCAAATAGGACTGTTCTGGTCGAGCCAGATAACGGAAGTGACCATGGGCTGTCCCATAGCGGCGCAGCAAGCTCACCAGATCCCACTTTTTCCACAACGCCACGCGCACCAAGGTAAAGAGGCGGCTGAAGCTGTGATGCCATTCGGCGAGAAAGGCCAGATACCGCAACAAGAGATAAACCAGCAAGGCTGTCCACACCTGCCAGCGCACGGCGTTGGCGCTGGTGCCCAAAAAGTCCGCCAACTGGAGCGTCTGTTTGATCTGTTTGAAGAACACCTCAATCTGCCAGCGACAGCGATACAATTCGACGATGCTGGTGGCACTCCATTCCAAATTGTTGGTCAAAAATATCATCGCCACTTCTTGGCCATCCACCTCGACCAGCGCCACGACCCGGCGGAGCAGTTCGGGATAATCCTGCTGGGAAGTCGGGGTTTGCAGTCGGATCAAATCATCCCGCAGAACTTTTCCGATGGTTCCGCGCTGGTAACAATTGATCACCTTGAACTGCATATTGTCCTTGGCGCGGGTGACCCAAAACACCAACCGCATGGAGAGGTCGGCTAGATGGCTGAAGTCCACATAAGCCTTGTCAAATATGACGATTTCACCGGCCTTGATTCCGGCACACATTTCCCGAGCACGCTTGGCATCGTTGTGTCGGGCGGTATCCACAATGGCAAAGCGGGGCAGGAAACTTTGCAAATCCAGCCGCAGATGACACTTGGCCGCCGCCTTGCGTCGCCGATGTTTAGCCCAGTCCATGCACGAAGCAATCAACGGAATGGTGGTCGAATCTACCAGATGAATCACGCGCTTGAACTTGCTGGCAAATCGCTTCCGGCCAGTGCCGCTGACGAAGTCCGGGGACAATAAACTCAAGTGCTCAAAGACCGCCCAGAAGAGTTTCTCCGCCATCTCGGCTGGGCGCACTTTGTCCGCATGCGAAAGCGTGTTGCGCGTGGGTGGCGTCGCGCCACGGATGCTGGAGAGTGGACCAGATTGCAGACGCAGGGCATCACACACGTCGTTGAGACCGATGCTGTGGGTGAGTTGCGCGTAGACCAGTGCCACCACATGACTCCACGGACTAAACGTGCGGGCTTTTTCAGCGGCTTTCGTCTCCCGCGCAATCTTGGCCACCAGAAACTCAGGAATGAAGTTGCAAATCTGCCGCAAAAGATTCAGTTTTGACGGCGCTGGGACGGTTGGTTTTTTATTCATCCCTGCCGTGTGGCAGGGCTAAACAAATTGTTCCAGCACTATTTTCAAAAATCCTGTGGGATGGCTGTGAATTGGATTAGCGAGTGCCCGCGGCGTGGCTTCACTGATATTTACGTTTCTACCGATGGCTCGACCTCGATGGGCTGGCGTAGGCGGACGGCTAGGCGGTTGGGTTGATGGGTGAAAAACCAAAGACAATCTATCGCTTGCCTACCTTCATGATGCTCAGCGTGGCACTGCTTGCCGGCGGATTCTTCTGAAATTAATATCAGGACGCTATCTAGAAATGG
>CAIOAQ010000092.1 GCA_903856025.1 uncultured beta proteobacterium | reverse complement strand
GGCACGTCGTGGATTTCATGAAAAAGCTCGGCGCTTACCAGAAGATGCTTGAGAAAGTCACAGCGACCGAAACCAGCATGCGCGAGCTCCTCGCCGAAGGCCGGGGGGAAGCTGTGTTTGGCATGTATGACGGCCAGAGGGTGGCGTTCATTTATTTCTGCCAAACCTCGTCGGCCTTTACCGGGCAGCACGGGCTGTACATCGACGGGTTTTTGGTGGATGACCGCATGCGATTCAAAGGGCTTGGAAAAATCATGATGGCGTTCATGTCCAAGCTGGCACTGGAGCGTGGCTGTCAGCGGCTGGAATGGGGTTGTCTGGACTGGAACGAGCCGACCATCCAGTTCTATCGCGATCTGGGGGCCACCCCCGTGGACATCATGACCATCTACCGCTTTGCCCCAGAGCAACTGCACGCCAATGCGGCACAGTTTTAACCTGCCAGCTTGACAAAGGCCTGGGCGCTCACCAGTTTCTGGGTCTGGCGGCCCATGCGGGTGGCTGAGGGGGTACGAAAAATCTGTTTGTAGCTCACGAAATAGGTGGGCAAGGCGGATGCCAGGTTGATCACTCCCGCATCCGCCGCTTCTTAACGTTTCAGTTGCTTGTGGCAGGGCGGGTCGCTTGGCGTGCAGCCCACTGCGCGCGCAGTGAATCCAATGTAGGCACGAAAGCCGAACAGGATCGATGGCCGTCACCGGGTCGGCCACCTGCCACCACGGCATGACCCGTGGATCCCATCGGACTGAGTTGGACGGCGCGTGCATTCAGTGCGCGTTGGCTCGCAGCCACGGTGCTGCTCAAGGCATCGATGGCCATCACGGTCTTGCCACCCACCATGGTCAGCAGCACTTTGTTGCGCGCCAGCTCTTCTTCGGGAACGGTCATGAAATTCTTGTCGAGCACGATCATGTCAGCGAACTTGCCGACTTCTATCGAGCCAATGTACGGTTCCAGGCGCAGTTGATAGGCCGCGTTCATGGTGATGGAGCGCAACACGTCGGCGCGCGACAGCGCGGGGTCGGCATTGATCTTTCCTTCAAAAGCCGGGTCGTAACTGGCCGGGCTGTGCGGATTGGTCGGGTCGCCTGAGCGCGTCACACCGACCTTCAGTGCCAAAAAGGTGTCGAACGGGTCAATCGGCCAGTCACTGCCCGAAATCACCCGTGCGCCGGCGTTGTGCAGACTGCCAAAGGGTTCCATGCGTGCGAAGCGATCGGGGCCGAGGTGGTTTTCGGTTTCACCAATGGAGTACGACGCGCGTTGCGCCCACTGGTAGGACATGGTGGCGGACACGTTCAGTGCCGCAAAACGTGGGTAGTCGGTTACGGCCACGGTTTCATCGTGTGCAATGGCCGGGCGGAAGTCTGCTTTGGGGCGTTGATTGCGCACGTTTTCGTAGGCATCCAGCGCTTGGCGTACCGCGCGTTCACCGGTGGCGTGGGCGTGGAAGTCCAGGCCTGCATCTGCCGCCGCAAGCATCAGGGGCTTGAGCACCTCGGGCGGGTAATAGACCGTACCGATGTTGCTGCCAGGTTGCCAGTTCGGGGCCGCATCGGTACCTGTGTTGGTGAAGTAGGGGGTCAGCAGTGCGCCGGTATCGGCGGGGGCGTTGACCACACCGTCCATGAAGACCTTGACGATGCGCGCACGCAGACCGGGTGCCGCCATGGGGTTGCCCTGGTCAATGGCGGTTGTGGTCGCCTTTGCAGCGGCAATGGCATCGGCTGGGCTGACGGCCGCTATTTCCGGCACCAGCGCAATAGCGAAATTCGCACGCGCAGTCAGTTCACCGGACTGTTGCAAAGCCTTGAAGGTTTTGCCATGCACATCGGCAGCCGCCGCATCCATGAAGGTCGTGATGCCTTGTTCACGCATGGCGGCAAGCGCGGCGCGTCCTTGTTTGAGCAGGTCGGCATCGGTGTCGGGGGGGATGGCGGCCTTGAGCTGCCAACCCGCAGCATCCTCGCAGATGCCGGTGGGCACGCCATTGGCATCCCGCAGGAATTTGCCACCGGTTGGGTCGGGGGTGGCGGTGGTGATACCGGCCAGACTCAAGGCGCGGGAGTTGGCCAGCACGCCGTGAAAGTCCGATGAGGTGACCGCAATGGGGCGTTGCGTGGTCAGGCCATCAAGCAAAGCTTTGCTTGGGTCGCCGTCAATAGCAGAGGTGGCTTGCCGGTCCCAGTTCACAACTTCGAGCCAGCCATCTGGCTCCTTAGCGGCGGTGGAATCCAGACAGGTTTGTATCTGACTTGCGAGTTGGGCATGCGACAGGGGTGCGTAAGCCAGGTCACACATCAGCAAGGCGCGACCGCCTGACAGGGAGTGCAAATGGGCATCGACGAATCCGGGCATCAGCATGCGCCCGCCGAGGTCAATCACTTTGGTGTTGGGTCCGACCCAGTCGGTTGCACCTGCATTGGTGCCGACGTAAACAATCTTGCCGCCACGTACCGCAACGGCTTGCTGGACTGAATTGCTGGCATCAATGGTCATCACCTGCGCATTGCGCAGCACGGTGTCGGCGGGGCTTTCGTTCGATCCGCCACAACTGATCACCAACAGGGTGAGTGCCAGGGTCGCTGTGACAGTCCATGCGATTTTTTTCCAAACCATCAGGTTTCTCCTTGTCCATGAAATTGAAAGGTTCAGGAGTGCCTGTCGAGCTTGGGAGTATCAAATCGTCACCACCTGTCCGTGCAAGGACGGTGTGTGTCGGATGTGTATTGATACGCCCATAGTCCGACAGGCTCCTGAGCTCAACTTGACTGTAGCGGCGGCCCGGCTGTTTGGACCCCCGCAAATGCAGAGGGGCAGGGTTAACGCTGAGTGGTAGGCATGTGCAGCGCGACGCCCAACTCAATCTTGTTGCGCACACCGAGCTGCAAATACGCATTGCGCAGGTAGGTGCGCACGGTGGCCGGGCTGAGGGTCAGCAGGCGTGCGATTTCTTTGTAGGAGTGGCCACGGGAATAGAGCATGGCCACGGAGCGTTCCCGTGGTGTCAGCACATCGCGCCCACTGGCACCGTCGAGCGAGAGCACCACCAGCTCACCACAGGGCTGGAGGGTGAGTCCTCGCCCCGCGAGAGACAGGGCTCAAGGGATTTGGCGAAAAGCGGTCACCAGTTCGGGTGGTAGTCTGGAGCCGACCCAGTCCGGGTAAGCTTTGTGGATGGCCACCCCCAGACGCTTGTCCAGATAGAACAAGTCGCCGCAGGCGTCGGCCAGACCAAATCCATCGGGGCTGGGTACGGAGGTGTGTTGCAGGAATTCCCGCACGCGAACACGCCAATGATGCTGCAGGTGCGCGACAAATTCAGCAAACAAGGCACTTTCGTTGTCGTTGAAGGCCGGGGACGTTTCACTGCGGTACAAGGACACGAAGAACAATAACCCGTTACTCGACAGTTCTGTGGTCAGCGCCATGACATGGTAAAGGTCGTGTTGTCTTGAGAAGGCACTCACTTCCGGCCACGGGTCGTCGTGACCGCTGGCGCGTATGACCGTGTCAAGTTGGCGCATGGAGTTGCGGGCGAACTCATCGCGCTCGGCCAGGTGGTTCCATTCTTGCGAAAAGGAGGTGCTCAGGTTGATGTGGCCGTGCATCCAGTTTCTGGGAGGCAGGTTCGCCATGCCGGCAGAACATTGGCCCCACCAGGCGGAACGAAATGGCACGATCAGGCGCAGTGACTGCAAGGCATCACGCAGCAAGCGCTCAGGGCTCACCTCACGCGATGCGCTGGTCATCGACATCAGACATTGGCTGAAGTTGCGCAGGGTGGCGAGATCGAACGTCACGGGTTGATGCGGTGTGGGTAGGAGGTTTTCGCCCACTATAACCGGGGGATCGCTTTGATGGGACGCGCCCAAACGCACCATCGGCTGGACCTGGGCATCGTGGCAGAAAGCGCCACCGTGCACATGCCACAGGCAACCAAGAGAGAAGAGGATCACCCCAAGTGCGCTGTCACAATACTTGCTCTCACCACGCCAGAGGTGCGCCATCTTTGGCCATCACGATGCTGGCAAAAAAACAAAACTCCGTATGCGATTTTTCAAAGACCTTTCCCCTTCCGCCTTCACCGCCGGTTTTGTCGCGGTCCTGGTGGGTTTCACCAGTTCGGTGGCCATCGTGTTTCAGGCTGCACTGGCTTTTGGTGCCACGCCTGAGCTGATCACCTCGTGGATGTGGGCGCTGGGGCTGGGCATGGGACTGTGCACCCTGGTGCCCTCGCTGGTGCTACGCAAACCTGTGATGGTGGCCTGGAGCACGCCGGGTGCCGCCGTGTTGGCGACGGCCGGTGTGGCGGGTGGATTTTCCATGGCGGAAGCGGTGGGCGCTTTCATGGTGTGCGCTGCCCTGATCACACTGTGTGGCGTGACCGGCTGGTTTGAGCGGATCATGAACCGTTTGCCGATGGCGATTGCCTCTGGCTTGCTGGCCGGGGTGCTGGCACGGTTTGGCATGCAGGCGTTTTCTGCCGCCCACACCAATTTGCCCCTGGTGGTGTTGATGTTGATGACTTATCTGGTGGGTAAGCGCTGGCTGGCACGTTATGCGGTGCCCTTGACCTTGTTGGTTGCTATTGTTTATGTAGCTCTTAGCACAGGTTTCACGGGGGCTGGTGTTCAATTTGGCTTTGCAATGCCGGTGTGGACCATGCCGCAGTTCACCCTGGGTGCGGCGATCAGCCTGGCGCTGCCCCTGTTTGTGGTGACCATGGCCTCACAAAATCTGCCCGGCGTGGCGGCCATTGTGGCGGCGGGCTACAGCCACAGCGCAGCCAAGCCGGGCATTCCGGTGTCCGGCATGATCACGCTGACCGGTGTGGCGACCTTGTTGTTGGCCCCGTTTGGTGCGTTTGCGTTGAACTTCAGCGCCATCACGGCGGCCATCTGCATGGGCCGCGAGGCGCATCCCGACCCGGACCGGCGCTACACCGCCGCCGTGTCGTGTGGTGTGCTGTATGTGCTGATTGGCATTTTTGGTACCGCCATCACCGGGGCGTTGACCGCTTTCCCAAAGGAGTTGGTTGCCGCCATTGCCGGTTTGGCCCTGCTGGGCACGATTGGCACGGCGCTCAGTACCGCGTTGCGCGATGACTTTCACCGCGAGGCGGCGTTGATCACGTTTCTGGTGACGCTCAGCGGTGTGGTGATTGCCGGGGTAGGCTCCGCCTTCTGGGGGGTGATGGCCGGTGCGCTGGCGCTGCTGGTACAACGCATAGGAAAATCGCACTTCGACTTGCCTGCCTGATTAAGCCTCTAGCTCCCGTCAATCAAGCGCGAGTAGCTATAAAAAATGTAACAGTCTTGATCCCGGCGACGGTCAGCAGCAGTGAGCCAAACAGGTGCACGGCTGCGGTGCCCAAGCCCAGCAGGTAGCGTTGCTGACCCAGCATGCCGACCACTTCGGCCGAGAAGCTTGAGAAGGTGGTCAAGGCACCCAAAAAACCGGTGATGATCGCCAGCCGCCACACGGGATCCATGTGCGGCATAGCCTGAAACGCCGCCACCGACACGCCCACCAGGTAGCCGCCAATCAGGTTGGCCGCCAGCGTGCCCATGGGGATGACGGCTCCTGGGTTGAGCCACAGCCCTAAACCCCAGCGTGCCAACGCACCCAGGCAAGCTCCGATGCAAATGGCGGTGATTGACAGCATGGTGACGGGCTCCGGTCAGGGGGTTGGCTTGGCAGGACTGGTTGCAGGCGTGGCATGGAACGCGTCGCCATTGACGGTCACGCCATCACGCGAGAACTTCTCGGCCTTGGCCTGGCTGATGCCCTTGACCCGGTGGATGAAATCCTGCCAGTCTTTGAACGGGGCCATTTTGCGTTGGTCCAGAATTTTGCTGGAGGTGCTGGGCCCGACACCTTTGATGCTGTCGAGTTCCGCTTCAGTCGCGCTGTTGATGTCCAGCGTCACCGCCAGCGCATGCAAGCTGACCAGCAGCGCGGCGAAGGTCAAAAATTTCTTGAACATACCGTGACTCCTGAAGAATGGTGGACCGTTTCAGCCTTGTTGCGCCAGCCAGGCGACATAACTCGCCACGCCGGTTTGCACGTTGGCAAAGGTGTGGTCACAGCCGGTGGCGCGCAGGGCGCTCAAGTCGGCTTGGGTGTAACACTGGTATTTTCCCCGCAGCGCATCCGGAAAAGGTACGTATTCAAGCAAACCTTGCGCAGCCAATTGCTCCAGCGTCAGTGGCGCTTGCCCGTTGAGCTGGCGAATGGCATTGACGGTGGAGCTGGCGACATCGTTGAAAGGCTGGGCGCAGCCGGTACCCAGGTTGAAAATGCCGGAAATGCCCGGATGGTCATAGAACCACAGGTTGACCGCCACCACGTCGTCGATGAACACAAAGTCGCGCATTTGTGCGCCAGGGGCGTAGCCACCGTAGTCACCAAACAGCTTGACCTTGCCCTCGGCCTTGAACTGGTTGAACTGGTGAAACGCCACACTGGCCATGCGGCCCTTGTGTTGCTCGCGCGGGCCATAAACGTTGAAATACCGAAAGCCCACCACCTGCATGGTTTTGCCGGCGAAGGCACGTTGAAACCCCATCCCGCATTCGCGGCGCATGCGCTGGTCAAACAGCAGCTTCGAGTAACCGTACACATTGAGCGGACGCTCAAACGCCGGGTCTTCACGAAAAGTGCTTGATCCGCCATAGGTGGCCGCGCTGGAGGCGTACATCAGCCGCGCGCCGCGTCTCTGGCAGGCCTGGTACAACTTGACCGAGGTGGCGAAGTTGTTTTGCATCATGTATTTGCCGTTCATTTCCATGGTGTCGCTGCAGGCACCTTCATGAAAAATGGCTTCTATCTGGCCATAGTCGCCGTTGGCGTAGTCGTCGTAAAAGGCATCGGCATCGACGTAGTCGGTGATCTGCAAGTCTGCCAGGTTGCGAAACTTGTCGCCCTGGGTGAGGTCATCGACGGCGATGATGTCGGTCAGACCCCGTGCATTGAGGCCTTTGATGAGATTGGAACCAATGAATCCGGCGGCGCCGGTGACAACGATACGGGTCATGCAAACAACTCCTCATAAGACACAGTGGCGGTTCCAAACTTGCCCACGACCAGACCGCCAGCCCGGTTGGCCAGCGGCAGCGCATCACGCAGGGTCATGCCCGCAGCCACCAGGGCGGCCATGGTGGCAATCACCGTGTCGCCCGCGCCAGTCACGTCAAACACCTCGCGTGCCTGGGCGCTCACGCTGACCTGGCCCTGGGCGTCAAACAGCGTCATGCCTTCTTCGCTGCGGGTCAACAACACGGCTTGCAGACCGAGCTGTTCGCGCATGGTGTGCACCTTGGCCTGCAAGGTGGCTTCGTCGGACCATGCGCCAATCACCTGTTGCAGCTCGGCTCGGTTGGGGGTGATCACGGTGGCCCCCTGGTAGCGGGAATAGTCGCTGCCCTTGGGGTCAATCAAGATGGGTTTACTGGCTTGGCGGGCGCGGCCGATCATGTCGGTCACATGCGCCAGTCCACCCTTGCCATAGTCGGAAAAAAGAACCGCGTGGTGGTCTGGCAAGAGTTCGGTGAAAGTGGCCGTCTGAGAAGCCAGTACTTCGCTTTGCGGTGTGTTTTCAAAGTCCATGCGCAACAACTGTTGTTGCCGCCCGATGACGCGCAGCTTGACGGTGGTCTTGAGCTGGGGATCACGGCCAAAATGGGTTTGAATACCGGTGTGGGCGACCAAGGCCTCGAGTTTGTGGCTGGCTTCGTCATCGCCCACCACGGTCAGCAAAGTGGCCTGTGCGCCCAAGGTGACCACGTTGTAGGCGACGTTGGCTGCGCCGCCGTTGCGTTCTTCTTCGCGGGTGACGCGCACCACCGGCACAGGCGCTTCCGGACTGATGCGGTCCACGGCACCGTACCAGTAGCGGTCCAGCATCACGTCGCCGACGACCAGCACGCGCGCCTGGCCCAGGCGTTGTTTGGATAGGGTCATAGTTCTTCGACTCTCAGGGCAGGGTAGCTGTCCCAGGTTTGGCACCCTGGGCATTGCCAAAAATGTTGCATGGCCTCAAACCCGCAGGCTGCGCAGCGGTAGCGCAACAAAGGTTGGGTGGCGTGGTCCAACGCACGTTGAACCTGGGGATGGAATTGTTCATGCTCGAGCTTCTCACCAGCAATCCATTTGCTGGCCGCCACCAAAGACGGCTCTTGTTCAAGGTGGCGTGCATACCAATCGCGGGCACTGGTGGGGCCGTCGCTGGCGGCAGAAAGCGTCACCAGGGCATCGAGCAGATCCAGGCACGGCTTGACTGCATACAGGTCCTGCAGTTGTTGCAGCGTCTTAGGGGTGTGCCCGCAGCGCAAGGCCAGGTGGGCCAGAGGCTGGGCAATCAGCGGAACGGCGGACGGTGTGCTGCTGAGGGCTTCGGTCAAGGTTTCCCACGCCACCGCAATCAAGCCCATTTTTTCTTGAAGGCGCGCCAGATCCAAACGTGCACGGGCCGCCTCTGGTGCCTTTTGAATGGCTTTTTGCAGCATTTCAAGGGCTTGGCCATATTGGTCTTGCGCTGCCAGTGTGGCCGCCTGTTCACACAGGTAGTGGGCTAGTCGGGGGCTGAAACTGCCTGGTTCAGCAAGATCGAGCTTTTCTGCGACTTGCGCTGCCAAGGCCCAGTCACGACTGCGCTCGTAGTTGGCCAGCAGGGCGAGTCGGGCCTGGGCTTCAAAGGGCGTGCCTTCAAGCTTGAGCAACGCAGCTTCGGCCCGATCAAGCAAGCCCGCCTTTAGAAAGTCCAGCGCCAAGGCATGCTGAGCCCGGTGCCGGTCGGATTGCGCAAGGTCACCGCGCGAGAGCAAATGTTCATGGACGCGTACCGCGCGCTGGTATTCGCCGCGACGACGAAACAAATTGCCCAGCGCAAAGTGCAACTCGGAGGTGTCCGGGTCGTTTTGAACGGCTTCAATGAACGCATCAATGGCCTGGTCTTGTTGCTCGTTGAGCAAATAGTTCAGCCCTTTGAAATAGGCCTTGGGTGCATCGCGGTTTTCGAGCCGGATCTGGCGCAAATCCAGGCGTGAAGCCATCCACCCGAGCATAAAGGCCAGGGGAAGCCCCAAAAGTATCCAACTGAGATCAAATTCCATCGGCGTAACCTGGAAGGCCAGGCTGAGCCTGGACTGCGTTGGCGGGCGATTGCACGACGGTTTGAACCGAAGCTTTTGATGAACGCCGTTTGAACCAATGCGGCAACATGCCAAGCACACCGACCACCACGCCGATGCTGAACGCCGAAAGGACGACCAACACCTGAGGCGCCTGCCACTGCTTGCCGAAGAAAAAATGCACGCTGGTGTCTTGCTGGTTGTTCAGTGCAAAAGCAAACAGGGTGAAAAAAATGGCTACTTTGAGTACCCATTTGAGCAGCCACAGAAGGTGTTTCATCTAATTTCCCCGATCAGGTTCCCATTTTACTGTGGGCATCGTCGGGTAGCTGTATCGCCAGTCTATGAACTGGTAGACCGTGCCAATTCGTCGGTGCGCTGGTCCACATCGTTGCGAAGTGCCTTGCCTGGTTTGAAGTGGGGCACGCGTTTTTCTGGGATGGCCACACTTTCACCGCTGCGCGGGTTACGTCCCATGCGGGGAGGGCGGTGGGTCACTGCAAAACTTCCGAAGCCGCGGATCTCGATCCGATGGCCCCGAACCAGTGCGTCGTTCATCGCGTCCAGTATGGCCTTGACAGCAAACTCTGCATCACGCTGGGTGAGCTGTGCAAATTTGGCGGCAAGTTCTTCAACGAGGTCTGAGCGGGTCATAAAACTAATACCTTTGCGGGACAGACGCTTGGCTTTGTCCCCAACTGATTAGAAAAAAAAACGACCGGTGCGCAGGGCTGCCGGTCGTTGATTCGGGTTGGCAATAACTGGATTAGTTATTGTTGTCCAGCTTGGCGCGCAGCAACGCACCCAGGCTGGTGGTACCAGCATTTTCACGGGCGGATTGCTGGCTCAGGGTTGCCATGGCTTCGTTTTGATCAGCAGCGTCCTTGGCCTTGATCGACAACTGGATGTTGCGGGTCTTGCGATCCACATTGACCACCACAGCGGTGACTTCGTCGCCTTCTTTGAGCACGTTGCGGGCATCTTCCACGCGGTCGCGGGAGATTTCTGAAGCACGCAGGTAGCCCAGGATGTCTTCGCCGAGGTCGATTTCAGCGCCCTTGGCATCCACAGTCTTGACCTTGCCGGTGACCACAGAACCCTTGTCGTTGATCGACGTGAAGGTGGTGAACGGGTCAGAGTCGAGTTGTTTGATGCCCAGGGAGATGCGTTCGCGGTCCACATCCACAGCCAGCACCAGCGCTTCGACTTCCTGGCCTTTTTTGTACTCGCGCACAGCTGCTTCGCCGGTTTCGTTCCAGGACAGGTCAGACAAGTGCACCAGGCCGTCGATGCCAGCAGCCAGACCGACGAACACGCCGAAGTCGGTGATGGATTTGATCGGGCCCTTGACGCGGTCGCCGCGCTTGGTGTTTTGTGCAAACTCTTGCCATGGGTTGGCCTTGCATTGCTTCATGCCCAAAGAAATACGGCGTTTGTCTTCGTCGATTTCCAGAACCATGACTTCGACTTCGTCGCCCAGGGCAACGATCTTGCTTGGTGCCACGTTCTTGTTGGTCCAGTCCATTTCGGACACGTGGACCAGGCCTTCGATGCCGGGTTCCAGTTCCACAAATGCGCCGTAGTCAGCGATGTTGGTGATCTTGCCGAACATGCGGGTACCTTGGGGGTAACGGCGGTTCACGCCCATCCAAGGATCGTCGCCCATTTGTTTCAGACCCAGAGACACGCGGTTTTTCTCGGTGTCAAATTTCAGGATCTTGGCAGTGATTTCCTGGCCGGCGGTCACCACTTCAGACGGGTGACGGACACGACGCCAGGCCATGTCGGTGATGTGCAACAGGCCGTCAATGCCGCCCAGATCCACAAATGCGCCGTATTCGGTGATGTTCTTGACCACGCCTTGAACAATCGCGCCTTCTTTCAGGGTGTTCATCAGCTTGGAGCGCTCTTCGCCCATGGAGGCTTCCACCACGGCACGGCGTGACAACACGACGTTGTTGCGCTTACGGTCGAGCTTGATGACCTTGAATTCCAGGGTCTTGTTTTCGTACGGAGACAGGTCTTTGGTCGGACGGGTGTCGACCAGTGAGCCAGGCAAGAACGCGCGGATGCCGTTGACCAACACGGTCAGACCACCCTTGACCTTGCCGCTGGTTTGGCCAGTGACAAATTCGCCGGTTTCCAGGGCTTTTTCCAGGCTCATCCAGGAAGCCAGACGCTTGGCAGTGTCGCGGCTCAGGATGGTGTCGCCGTAGCCGTTTTCGATGGAACCGATGGCCACCGACACGAAGTCGCCGACTTGCACTTCGGTTTCGCCCTGGTCGTTCTTGAACTCTTCCAGCGGCACATAGGCTTCCGATTTCAGACCGGCATTGACCACCACAAAGCTGTGTTCAATACGGACGACTTCAGCGGTGATGACTTCACCGGGGCGCATTTCTGTGCGTTGCAGAGATTCTTCAAACAGGGCAGCAAAAGATTCAGACATGTTGTGATGCGGTTTGATCCGCAGGTTAAATCACGGTTTGACCCGTGGGGTTGCGTTTTTGTGAACCTCAACCGCAGCGCACCATTGCGGTGCAAAGAGTCGGTTAAGGGCCGGGCGCAAAGGCGTGAACCTTTGCAAATTGCGCCTTGTTGACAGGTCAAAAAGGCTGCTTGCTTTGCCACCAGTTCAACACCAGATCCACCGATGCGTCGACCGATAAATCCGAGTTGTCCAGCAGCTTGGCATCCTGCGCTGGCTTCAAAGGAGAGGCGCTGCGGGACATGTCCCTGGCATCTCTGGCTTCCAAGTCGGCGCGAAGACTGTCAAGTGTAGCTGCATTTCCCTTTGAAATCAACTGTTTGTAACGCCTTTGCGCGCGCTGTTCGGCGCTGGCGGTCAAAAACACCTTGAGTGTTGCATCGGGAAAAATGACCGTGCCCATGTCGCGCCCGTCGGCGACCAGACCCGGCACACGTTGAAAGCTGTGCTGCAAGGCGACGAGTGCCTCGCGCACCTTGGGCAACGCGGATATTTGTGAGGCCAGCATACCTGTCGCTTCAAGGCGAATTTGTGCGGTGACATCCACGCCGGACAGCAAAATTTGGTCGTCCTTGAACTCGATTTCGAGGTTGGCAGCCAGGTTCGCAATGGCGGCTTCGCCACTGATGTCGAGCATCAATCCGGCTTGTGAGGCCGCCAAAGCGGTGATGCGGTACAAAGCACCCGAGTCCAGCAGGTGGTAACCGAGCTGGCTTGCAAGTTGGGCGGCCAGCGTGCCTTTACCCGACGCGGTGGGACCATCAACACAAAGCACAGGAATGTGTTGTGGCTCGGTTTGCACCAGGGAAAACAGGGCTTCAAAGTAGTCTGGAAAGGTCTTGGCGACACATTTGGGGTCTTCAATACGCACAGGCAGGCCGGCAGGGTTGAATGCCGCCAAGGCAAAACACATGGCCACACGGTGGTCGTCATAGGTGTGGATGGTGGCAGCTTTCCAATCGCTTGCGGTGGCCGGAGGCGTGACCTGAATGAAGTCTGCACCTTCCACCACGGTGGCACCGAGTTTGCGCAGCTCACATGCCATTGCGGCGATGCGGTCGGTTTCCTTGACGCGCCAGCTGGCAATGTTGCGCAGGGAGGTAGTGCCCTTGGCATACAACGCCATCACGGCCAAGGTCATGGCCGCGTCGGGGATGTGGTTGCAATCGAGGTCAATGGCCTTGAGCGGCCAGCTTCCCTGAGACACTTCCAGCCAGTTGGCCCCGCTGACCACCTTGGCTCCCATGGCTTGGGCGGCCTCAATGAAACGGATGTCACCCTGGATGGAATCTGCGCCCAGGCCCAGAATCTTTATGGTTTTTGAGGCTGTAGCCCCTGTAGCAATTGCACCAAGCGCTATGAAATAACTAGCGGATGAGGCGTCAGCCTCAACAAACAAGGTGCCTGGCGACTGGTATTGACTGTTCGCCGGAACCGTGAACCTTTGCCAGCCGTCGCGTTGAATCCGGATACCAAAGCGTGCCAGCAGGTTGAGGGTGATCTCAATGTAAGGGCGTGAAATCAACTCACCCACCACGTCGATCACGATGTCCTGCTTGGCGACCAGGGGCAAAGCCATCAGCAGCGCCGTGAGGAACTGGCTGGACACATCGCCGCGCACCTGAATCGGCGCATCCAGTTTCAGTTGGGGTTGGCCGATATGCAGCGGCGGGTAGCCGTCTTTGCCGGTGTAATCAATCTGGCAACCGAGCTGGCGTAGCGCGTCCACCAGGTCGCCAATCGGACGCTCGTGCATGCGCGGCACACCGCTGAGTTCATAACTACCCCCCATTAAAGCCAGTGCGGCAGTCAGAGGGCGAATGGCGGTGCCGGCATTGCCCATGAACAGCTTGACTTGGGTGTGTGTGGGTTGGCTGCCCAAACCTTCTATGGTCACCGAGTTGCCGGTTTGCGTGATGCTGCAGCCCAGCGTGCGCAGGGCGGTCAGCATGACACGGGTGTCGTCGGACTCCAGCACGTCGTGCAAGGTGGTCGTGCCTTGGCATAAGGCGGACAACAGCAACACCCGGTTCGAGATGCTTTTGGAGCCAGGCAAAGTAACGGTGCCGCCAGCAGATTGCAGTGGCGGCAGATCGACGAAGGGGGTGCTTAGCATGGCTTGGCTGCCTGGGTGAGTTGCCACTGGACACGTGCGGTGCTGGCTTGTCCAATGAGGGCTTCTATGGCCTTGGCATCGCCGCTGAGCATCAACGCTTCGAAGGCCTGCAATTGGGCTTGAAAAAGTTGGCTTTGGGCCAGTAACTCATGGCGATTGGCCAACAAGATATCCCGCCAAACCTTGGAATCACTGGCGGCGATGCGTGTGAAGTCACGAAACCCGGGGCCAGCCAAAGACAAAAACTGCGCTCCCTGAGTCTGGCCCTGAATCGCATTCATCAGCGCAAAGGCCAGCAGGTGAGGCAAGTGGCTCACCGCAGCAAATGCAGCATCGTGCGACTCGGGTGACATCTGTACCACGTCGCAGTCCAGCCTTGACCAGACCGCTTGCGCCTGCTTGAGCTGCACCGTGAGCGTGCGCTCGGTGGGGGTCAAAATGACCTTGCATCCGCGGTACAAGTCTGCATCGGCGTGTTCAATACCTGCCAGTTCTTTGCCTGCGATCGGGTGCGCTGGCACAAACGAGCCCACTTGCTCCTTGAGCGCGCGTCGTGCAGCGTCTGTCACATCGGCTTTGGTCGAGCCGACATCCATGATCAGCATGCCCGGCGTCACCATGTGTTTGATGGACTTGAGCGTCGCCTCAGTGGCTGCCACCGGTACAGCCACCAGCACAATGTCTGCCCCCGACACGGCCAACAGGGCGGAGGGTGCTTCGACATCGATCACACCCAACTGCCGTGCGCGCTCGGTGGTGGAAGGCGACTTGCTGTAGCCTACCACCCGCTTGACCAGGCCTGCCCGTTTGAGCGCCAGGGCAAACGAGCCGCCCATCAAACCGCAGCCAATCAGTGCCAGTTGTTCAAACATCAATTTTCCACCGGGTAGGTACCCAGAACCTTGTAGAACGCGCACAGGTTGCGCAACTCAGCCAGTGCAGCCGCCACATGGGGTTGCGACGGATGTCCGGCCAGGTCAATGTAAAAGTAGTACTCCCACTGACCTGAACGTGCTGGCCGGGACTCGAAGCGCGTCATGGACACGCCGTGGTTTTTCAGTGGAACCAGCAAGTCATGGACGGCACCAGGGCGGTTCGTGACAGACACAATCAGGCTGGTGCAGTCGTTGCCGGTGGCTTGTGGCGCCTCCAAAGTTTGTGGCAGGCAAATGATGGCAAACCGGGTGCGGTTGAAGGCATCGTCCTGGATGGCGTAGGACGCAATGTGCAGGCCAAATTCACTGCCCGCACGTTCACTGGCGATGGCGGCCCAGGCGGGATTGGTGGAAGCCAGGCGCGCGCCTTCTGCATTGCTGGCTGCTGCGCGCCTGTCGGCGTTGGGCAGATGCGTGGTGAGCCAGTCCTGGCACTGGGCCAGCGCCTGCGGGTGCGCATAAACGGCTTCGATGTCGTGCAGAGAAGGCTCCAGACGCAACAAGTTGTGCCGTACCAGAAAACTGGTTTCACCGATGATGTGCAGAGGGGAATTGAGCAACAGGTCCAGCGAGCGTGAAATCACGCCTTCAGACGAATTCTCGATCGGCACCACGCCAAACTCTGCGCTGCCAGCCGCGGTGGCGCGAAACACTTCGTCGATGCTGACACACAGTACCCGTGACATGCTGCCACCAAAAAACTGGATGGCAGCTTGCTCACTGAAGGTGCCAGCCGGGCCAAGATAGGCCACGCGCTGGGGGGCCTCCAGGGCACGGCAGGCGGACATGATTTCACGCCACATCAGCCCCAGGCTATGGTCTTTGAGCGGTCCATCGTTGTGCGCCTGCAGGTTGGCAATGACTTGTGCTTCTCGATCGGGTCGGAACACCGCAGAGCCATCGACACGCTTGATTTCCCCTACTTCGTGAGCCAACCCGGCGCGTCGGTTCAGCAATGCGAGCAGATCCATGTCTAACGCGTCAATGGCAATGCGTAGCTCGGCGAGGGTCTTGGCCATGTGCAGGTGGGGTGTTTGAAAGGGCTGAGGGGTTGGTGTCAGAGGCGCTGGGTTTCAAACGCGCGCATGTAAGTCACCAGGGCTTGTACGCCTTCGATCGGCATGGCGTTGTAGATGCTGGCACGCATGCCGCCGACGGATTTGTGTCCTTTGAGTTGCAGCAGGTGGTGTTCCCGGGCACCCTTCAAAAAGGCATCGTTCAGGCTCTCATCACGCAGATAAAACGGCACATTCATGCGCGAGCGGCAGTCTTGGGACACGCGGTTGACGTACAGGCTGGAGTTATCGATGGTGTCATAAAGCAAGCGCGCCTTGGCCACGTTGCGGGCTTCAACGGCGGCGATGCCACCTTGTGCTTTGAGCCATTTAAAAACCAGACCGGCGATGTAAATCGAATAGGTTGGCGGTGTGTTGAACATCGACTGGTTGTCCGCCACAGTCTTGTAGCTGAAGGCGCTGGGGCAGATCGACAGTGCACGATCCAATAAATCTTCGCGTACGGCCACCAGCGTCAAACCAGCTGGTCCGAGGTTTTTCTGGGCACCGCCAAAGGCTAGGCCAACACGCGTCCAGTCCACCGGGCGCGAGGCCACGTGTGAAGAAAAATCAACCACCAGTGGCGCGTCACAGCCCAAGGCGTTCAGGTCGGGCAAGGTGTGAAATTCGACACCGTTGATGGTTTCGTTGGAGCAGATGTGCACATAGCTGGCACCCGCGCTGAGCTGCCAACTGCTGGCGTCGGGAATGCTGACAAAGCCATCGGCCTTGCCTGTAGCTGCCAGGCCGGTGCGGCAATACTTTGCGGCTTCCGCGTGGGATTTTTCGCTCCAGCTGCCGGTCACCACAAAGTCCGCAAGTCCCTTGCCCGAGGCGTCTTCTTTCAGGGCGCTCAGGTTGAGCGGAACAAGGGCGTTTTCTGCCAGGCCACCGCCTTGCATGAACAGGATCTTGTAGT
>CAIOAQ010000091.1 GCA_903856025.1 uncultured beta proteobacterium | reverse complement strand
GTCCCAATTGGCTTGTAATTTACCTAAACCAGCAATATCTGAAGAATACGTTATATAGCAATTTTCACTAAGATACATGCCATTTAACGTTCCTGGAGGAATAAAATCACGTAATTCATTAACATTACTGTTAGTACTAAAGTCAACCGCGTTGGCCGCCCTATGATTATTGAGCGTATTGTTCATCATGTAAATTTCTTGCGCGTTTCTTGCGTACGCAGGCGTGCCGTCGCTGCCCATCACCTTATTCCGTTTCCAAATCATTTGTGTCTAGGCGCGAAGCCGAAGGCAGTGCTGTAGCACGACAAGGCAAAGCAACAACGACACGGATGATTTAGAAACGGAATTACACCTCCAGCCACTCCTTGCGGATGTACGTGTTTTGACGCAACTCGGCAGGTGTACCTTCAAACACCACGCTGCCGTGCCCCATCACGTAGCAGCGGTCGGACACGTCCATGGCAATGGTCAGCTTTTGCTCGATCAGCAACACCGAAACACCCCGCGCCTTGAGGGTTTGCAGATACTGCCCCACCAGTTCAACAATTTTGGGGGCTAATCCTTCTGTGGGTTCGTCAATGATGACCAGGTCTGGGTCACCCATCAGGGTACGGCACAGGGTGAGCATTTGCTGCTCGCCACCCGACATCACGCCGGCTTCGGTGTGCTGACGCTCCTTCAGGCGGGGAAACAGGGTGTACATATCGTCCAGTGACCAGCGGCCGGATTGACCGCTGCGTTTTTGCCCAAGGAGCAGGTTTTGCTCAACGGTGAGCTTGGGAAACACGTCGCGACTCTCGGGCACGTAACCCAGCCCAAGATGTGCGATTTCATAGGTTTTTTTGCCCATGAACTGCAACCCTTTCCAGAGCAGTGAACCTTTCGCATCCACCAGCCCCATGATGGCTTTGGCGGTGGTGCTGCGCCCGGAGCCATTGCGCCCGAGCAGGGCCACAATTTCCCCTTGCTCTACGTTCATCGAAACACCGTGCAACACATGGCTTTTGCCGTAAAACGCGTGGAGCTTGTCAATTTTCAGCATGGTTATTCAGACCTCCGCCGGGCCGCCCCAAAGAGGGCCAGCCCTCTCGGATGCAGCGCGTACACAAAGTGAGGAGCGGAGAGGCGCATCATGCCGCTGCCTGCGCCTGCGCCACGACCGATCCCAGATAGGCTTCCTGCACCCGCGCGTCCGCGCGCACGGCCTCAGGCACATCAAAGGCCAACAACTCGCCGTAAACAACCACGGCAATTTTATCGGCCAGCCCAAATACCACGCCCATGTCGTGCTCTACAGTTAATAGCGTTTTGCCAACGGTCACTTCCTTGATCAGGCGAATAAAACGGCTGGTTTCAGACTTGCTCATGCCCGCCGTGGGCTCGTCCAGCAGAATCACATTGGCTCCGCCAGCAATGGTGATACCAATCTCGAGCGCGCGTTGTTCGGCATAGGTCAGGTTCATGGCCAAGGTGTCGCGTTTTTTGTCCAGACGCACCATTTCCATCAAAGCCTCGGCCCGGTCATTTGCATCGTCCAGGTCCAGCAAAAATTTCAGAAACGTGTATTTGTAGCCCAAGCTCCAAAGCACCCCACAGCGCAAGTTCTCAAACACGCTGAGCTTGGGAAAAATGTTGGTGATCTGGAAACTTCGGCTCAAACCCATGCGGTTGATCTCGAACGGTTTTTTGCCGTCTATCCGGTAGCCATTGAGCAAAATCTCGCCACTGCTGGGTTCAAAGCGACCACTGATCAAGTTGAACAGCGTGGACTTGCCCGCGCCATTGGGGCCGATGATGCCCACCCGCTCGCCGGGCTTGACCGCCATGTCGATGCCACGAATGATTTCTGTCTTGCCAAAACTCTTGCGCAGGTTTTTAAGTTCCAACGCAAAGGGATGCACCGTCTGCGTCATAGTGCCTCCCGGCGTTTGATTTCTTTTTCGATGTCTTCTTGAATCTCGCCCCACTCCCGCACAAACTGACGGCGACACAGCTCAAACAAGCCCAAACCAGTGAGCAGCACAAAGACCGCACCAAACCAACTGGGCACACCGTTGGCGTTCAAGGTGCTGCCCATGAAGGTCAGCTCAGGCCCGAGTGCCGGATTGAGCTGCAGGTGGTAAACCATTTCCACCATGGCTGCAGCGCCGCAGAGAGCCACCAGCGCAGTGGAAAACAACGCCAGGTAACTCACCCACAATTTACGTAAAAAGCCATACATGGCCAGGCGCAAATTCATCATGATGAGCGAGGCCACGCCACCGGGTGCGTAAACCACCATGACCAAAAAAATCAGCCCCAAGTACAACAGCCACGCCTTGGTGAACTCTGACAGCAGCACAAACGCCAGCACCATCAAAATGGCACCCAAAATGGGTCCAAAAAAGAAGGTTGCACCACCCAAAAAAGTGAACAACAGGTAAGCGCCCGATCGATACCCGCTGACCACTTCAGACGTCACAATCTCAAAATTCAGTGCCGCCAAGCCCCCGGAAATTCCAGCAAAAAAAGCCGCAATCACAAACGCGATGTAACGCACCGTCTGGGTGTTGTAGCCGACAAACTCCACCCGTTCTGGATTGTCTCGAACGGCATTGAGCATGCGCCCCAACGGTGTGCGGGTAAAGGCGTACATCAGTGCCGTACAAATGAAGGTGTACACCGCAATCAGGTAGTACAGCTGAATTTGAGGCCCGTAGGTGAGGCCAAACACCTTGGCTCCGGCCACCCGGTTGCCGGACACACCCCCCTCACCACCAAAAAACTCAGGAAACATCAGCGCCATGGCCCACACCAGCTCGCCCACACCCAGGGTGATCATGGCAAAGGGCGTGGCGGATTTCTTGGTGGTGACCCAGCCCAACACAAGGGCTACCGCCATGCTGGTCAGCCCACCGACCACAGGAATCAAGCTGACCGGCAGCGCCATCCCATTCGTCACTTGGTTCAGGGTATGGATCGCCAAAAATGCCCCCATGCCGGAATAGACGGCATGTCCAAAGCTGAGCATGCCGCCCTGCCCCAGCAACATGTTGTAGCTCAGGCAAACGATGATGGCGATGCCCATCTGGCTGAGCAGCGTCTGACTCAAACTGCTGCCGAAAATAAGCGGCACCACCGCCAGAATCAGCGCGTACAGGCTCCACAAGACGATCCGGCCGACGTTGATTGGCCTGAATTCATACACATCCGCACGTTTGGTAGTGATCGCCATCAATCCTCCCGGGTACCCATCAGGCCTTTGGGTCGAAAAATCAGCATCAACACCAGGAACATATACGGCAGGATGGGCGCGACCTGGCTGATCTTGAGTTTCCATAAAGCGTAGCCAGGGGCTTGCTCAGTCAGCGACACCCCGACACCACCCAATACCGACAACACCGACACGTCAATTCCCACTGCAAAGGTTTGTATCAATCCGATCAAAAGTGACGCTAAAAATGCCCCACCCAGCGAACCCATGCCGCCCACCACGACGACTACAAAAATGATGCCCCCGACTGCCACCGCCATGCCGGGTTCGGTGACAAATGCGTTACCCCCGATGACCCCGGCCAGGCCAGCAAGCGCGCAACCGCCGCCAAACACCAGCATGAAGACCCTCGGCACGTTGTGCCCCAACGACTCGGTCATCTCAGGGTGTGACAAGGCGGCCTGGATCACCAACCCGATGCGGGTGCGGGTGAGCAGCAGCCAAAGTGCCAGCAGCATGGCCAAAGCCACGCCCATCATGAACGCACGGTACATTGGAAACTGGGTGCCAAACAGGGTGAACAACGGGCCATCCAGGGCTTGCGGCACTCGGTAGTCGACAGAGCTGCGGCCCCACACCAGCTGCACCAGTTCAAGAATGACATAGCTCATACCAAAGGTGATCAACAGTTCGGGCACATGGCCAAATTTGTGCACACGCCGCAATAAAAAACGTTCAAACATGGCCCCCAGGCCACCCACTATCAGTGGAGCCACCACCAAAGCAGGCCAGAACCCCAGCCATTCGGTGACGCTGTAGCCAAAGTAGGCCCCTAGCATGTAAAACGACGCGTGTGCAAAATTGAGCACGCCCATCATGCTGAAAATCAGCGTCAAGCCCGAACTGAGCATGAACAACAGCAGCCCGTAGCTGATGCCGTTGAGCAGTGAAATGGTGAAAAATTCCATGCAATTTCAAAAATTGGCCAAACAAAAGCCGGGTAAACGTTAGCCTACCCGGCGCGCTGGGCGTTGGCGATCAGCCAGGCCGTTTCATTTGGCAACTGGTGGGTGTGCTGGACACATAGGGGTCCATCTGCTTGACCGGTACAAAGGTGTAGCCGGTGTTTTCGACGCTGTAGGGGTTTTGTTTGTCCACTTTTTGCCATTTGGTGACAAACATGGATTGCTGCAGTTGGTGGTCAGACTTGCGCATTTGCACTTCGCCAGCGAAGCTCTTGACGCTCAGGCCTTCCATGGCAGCAGCCACCTTGACCGGGTCGGTCGATTTGGCTTTGGCCATGGCCGCACTGACCAGGTTGATACCGTTGTAGGTGGCATAGGAGTAGTAATCGTCGTTGAATTTCTTTTTGAATTCATTGGACAACGCACCGATTTCACCGGTGTGATTGGCATGACCGTAGGCGATCACGTAGATTTCACCTTCACCACCGGCAGCCAGCGCCTTGGGGGTGCCGGTGACCTGCGCATAGTAGGTGTACATGGGCAGCTTCAGACCGGCATCGTTGAGCGCCTTGACAAACAAGGTCAGGTCAGCGCCCCAGTTGCCGGTGACGATGGCGTCTGCCCCGCTTTGCTTGATTTTGGCCACATAGGGTGAAAAATCTTTCACCTGACCGATCGGGTGCAGGTCTTCACCCACGATTTTCACGTCGGGTCGCTTGCGAGCCAAACCTTCCTTGAAGAACTTGGCCACCTGCTGCCCGTGTGAGTAATTCTGGTTAAGCAGGTAAACCTTGGTGACCTTGGGCTGGTCTTTCATGAAAGTGGTCAGGGCTTCCATCTTCATGGAGGTGTCTGCATCCAGGCGGAAGTGCCAGTAGTCGCACTTTTCGTTGGTCATGGACGGATCAACCGCAGCGTAGTTCAGGTAAATCACTTCCTTGCCAGGGTTACGCTCATTGTGCTTGGCGACCGCATCCGCAATGGCCATGCCCGCGCCAGAACCATTGCCCTGGGTCACATAACGAAAACCTTGGTCAATGGCGGCCTTGAGCGCGTTCAGGCTTTCCTGGGGCGAGCCTTTGTTGTCAAAACCCAGCACTTCGAATTTCACGCCTGCCGGGTTTTTGGCACCACCCAATTTTTCGGCCACGAACTGCCAGCTTTTGAGCTGGTTTTGCCCCACATTGGCAAACGGACCTGAAAGCGGGTCAATGAATGCAATTTTGACCGTCTCTCCACTTTGAGAAAATACCCCTGTAGCCCCCGTCAACAAT
>CAIOAQ010000090.1 GCA_903856025.1 uncultured beta proteobacterium | reverse complement strand
AGGCACGCAAATACTTGGGTTTGCCGGAGCAGGGATTTTGTATTTTGTTTGTGGGCAACGATTACCGGAAAAAGGGGTTACCAACCTTGTTGCGTGCTTTGCGCGAACTTCCAAAGTCTTGTTTTGTGGCAGTTGTAGGCAATTCAGCACAAATTTCTTCGTTCAAGTCTGAGGCCGACAGCCTGGGGCTAAGGGATCGCGTTTATTTCTTGGGGCCATTGACCGATGTGACGGTAGCTTATCAAGCGGCAAACATGCTGGCTCATCCGACGCTTGAAGATACCTTTGCGATGGTGGTGCTTGAGGCCATGTCGCACGGTCTTCCCGTGGTCGTCAGTGATAAGCAATATTGCGGTATCACCGCGTTACTCACGCCCGAAATCAATGCCTTGGTGTTGGCAAATCCGCGGGACCCTAAAGCGCTGGCATTTGCCTTGAGGCGCTGTTTGGAAGATGCTGGTTTAAATTCGCGTCTGTCAGTTCAAGCGCTGGAATTTGCCCACAAACATCAATGGGATTCGTTGGCCAGCGCACAGGAACGGATTTATTTCAAGGTGGCTCTCAATGCCATATGAAACCTTGTGCGCTGCGTTCGCCGATCAAGGTCATGCCGTGCGCTTTCAACTCGTTGGCTCTCCAAGCAGATTCTTGCCTTTTTCTAGAGAATCGGCTTATTTTTCGTTCTAACCAACTTTGTTGCAACAACTGGCGATCATTGACTTTTAGAAGGTCATCTTTCTCGGATTGCCCCAATTTTTTCTTCATTTCTTTTTGGGTCACCGAGCCAAAGTGGTGTAGCCAGACACTACCGCAGATGGCTCGTTTTACATCTGCGAGTTTCAGTTCGTTGAAGAAAATAGCGTCTTCAAAGCCCAGCAGTCTTGGGGTTGCACGGAAGAAGCCAACTTCTAGGAAGACAGACTTATGGATGCAGACACAAACTGCATGCTGGGTTGCAAGGCGCAGGGTGCTGCCCATCTTGTCTGAAGATTCACGAGAAAAAACATCAAAATCATAGTCAAGCGGACCGTCAATACGCGCCGGGGAGATGACCTTCAAGTTGTTGGAAATGGCAGTTTGAATCAGTTTTTCAATCCACTGTGGCGAGACAATCAAGTCATTGTTCATGACGACCGTCCACTCGGCTTGTTGATGAAGAATGCCTTGGTTCCAGGCAACGCCGCAGGCCAAGTTATCCTTGTTGTATATTCGCCCACCTAGATCCAGTGTGGACAAGTACTGACGGGTGTCATCGGTTGACCCGTTGTCTACAACAACCAGTCGGTCCAGTGGCGTGCCCACTTTTACAAAACTCTCGACACAGGCGCGCGTGTAAGCGACAGAATTGAAACAAGCAAATGTGATGGAATAATCAAAGGTCATTGGATGTTCAGGATCGATTGGAACGCGTTACAGTCTAGCAGGCTACTGAAGAATTTCTGCTGAATGGCGACCCTGGAAATGCTTAGTTGGAGTGCATCAGACGCAGTAACCAGGATGTGTGCCGTTGTCTCCTGTTGTGATACTTTATTTTTATGCTTTCCCCAAAAGTTTCGGCGATTCTTGTGACTTATAACCAGGCTGATTTCGTTCAGGAGGCGTTGCAAAGCCTGATGGATCAGGATTGGGACAATCTGGAAATTGTGATCTCTGACGATGCGTCTACTGATCAAACCTGGAATCGCATATGTGAGCTCTGCGAGGCGTATGTTGGCCTTAAGAAGTTGGTACTGCTTCGCCAGTCGAACAATGTTGGTGTTGTCGGCAATCTAAATTCGGCCATTGCGGCTGCCACAGGCGATTTGTTCATGCTGGCTGCTGGAGATGATGTGTCTTTGCCGACCCGATGCAGAGAGTCATGCGAGGTTTGGTTAGCGTCCAACGGACTGCTTGATCTGGTGGCAACAGATGCATACGACATGCTTCTTGACGGCACTGTCTTGAACGTCAAGCCGATAGATGATTTGCAGACCTGGACTGTCGGAAGGTGGTTTTTTTGTCGCCCATATCACTTTGGTGCCAGCCACCTGGTGACGCGTCGAGTTGTGGAAATGTCAGCCATGCGACATGACTTGAGTGCAGAAGATCAGGTGCTGATGTTCCGTGCCATCGTGTCGGGTGGGGCCAAGCGTTTGGCCAAGCCTTTGGTCAAGCACCGACGCGGCGGTGTATCGACCGGCAGTGGTCCAAAGTCCTATGAAGTAAAGCGCCATGCGTTGATCGTAGGGGCACAGCGATCTATGGTTGAGTCAGAGCAAATACTAACGGATGCTCGTATCTGTGGTGTGCTTGATGAATGTCGGATGCCACTCGAGGCTTCACTACAGTTGCAACACTTTGTTGTCGCCATGTTGCATGCAGCCTCATATCGAGAACGATTCAGTCTGTTGATGGGCGCTCATGGGGTACCGTTGAGCAAACGATTAAGATTTTATATTTTTAGTTCAAACGCATGGCTATATAAAATGAAATATTGGCTTCGAGCAACTCTACAAAGTAATTCATGATTCATCCCACAGCCATCGTTTCGCCCAAAGCCAAGTTGGGTTCCGATATCACCATTGGCCCGTTTACTGTCATTCACGATGATGTGGTGATTGGTGCAGGGTCGGTCATTCAAGGGCATTGCGAAATTGGCCTGCCTAGTCCGCTGGCGCAAGACTTGCCGTTGGTGCTGGGTGATAACACGTTGATCCGGTCACACAGTGTTTTTTACCAGGGGTCGGTTTTCGGGTCTGGTCTAATTACGGGCCACCGTGTGACTGTACGGGAAAAGACGCATGCAGGTGTAAGTCTCCAAATTGGTACTTTGAGCGATATCCAGGGCCAGTGCAGTTTTGGAGACCATGTGCGGATGCATAGCAATGTACACATTGGTCAAAAGTCGCAAATTCATGACTTTGTCTGGATATTTCCGTATGTAGTGCTGACAAATGACCCGCATCCCCCAAGCGACGTCTGTGTGGGATGTGTGATCGAATCCTATGCCGCGATCGCAACCATGGCGGTCATATTGCCAGGAGTTAGGGTAGGCCGAGGTGCT
>CAIOAQ010000089.1 GCA_903856025.1 uncultured beta proteobacterium | reverse complement strand
CACCACACGACCATCAGCGTGCAGGTCCGTCGGGTCGATGATCTGGGCCGCCGACAGTTTGCCTTCGATTTCCTTGATGCGCCCTTCAACAAAACCTTGTTTGTCTTTGGCAGCATCGTACTCAGCGTTCTCACTCAAATCGCCCTGGGCACGCGCCTCAGCAATGGCGGCAATCACAGCGGCGCGTTCAAATGCCTTGAGTTGATGCAGCTCGGCCTTGAGTTTTTCTGCACCGCGTTTGGTAATGGGAAGGGTGGCCACGTGAAGCTCCGAAAAATGAGGTCTACAAAATAAAACCGCCGAACGTTCAAGTCCGGCGGTGTGGTGGCATTATGCCGCGAATCACACGGCAAATCGAATCAGCGCAAACCGCTGCGCTGACGACAACTAGACAGCTGCCAACTGTGCGTGCATTTCCTGCACAGAAATCACGTCAAGCTGGTCCATGCAGCGCATGCCCTCAACCGCCGCTTCAGCTCCGGCGATGGTGGTGAAGGTTGTGACCTGTGCCAACAGCGCTGAGGTGCGAATCTGACGCGAATCTGCAATTGCATTGCGCCGCTCCTCGACCGTGTTGATAACCAGGCAAATTTCCTTGTTTTTAAGCATGTCCACAATGTGCGGACGACCTTCGGCCACCTTGTTGGCGACGCCACAGGGCACGCCGGCCTCATTGATCAGTGCAGAAGTACCTTTGGAAGCGACCACAACGAACCCCATCGCAACCAGCGAACGCGCCACCTCTACCGCGCGCGGTTTGTCACTTTGTTTGACAGAAATAAACACTTTCCCGGAACGCTCGCCTGCGGCATTGAACGGCCGTGGCAACTTGCTTCCGGCGCCCATTTGGGATTTGACAAAGGCTTCACCAAAGGTTTTTCCCACACCCATCACTTCGCCGGTGGATTTCATCTCTGGCCCAAGAATGGTGTCCACGCCGGGGAACTTGACGAACGGAAACACCGCTTCTTTGACACTGAAATACGGCGGCGTGACTTCTCGCGTGATGCCCTGGCTGGCCAGGGTTTGGCCCACCATGCAGCGCGCCGCCACCTTGGCCAGTTGTACACCGGTGGCTTTTGAAACAAACGGCACCGTACGTGAAGCACGTGGATTGACTTCCAGAACAAAAATCACGTCTTTGCCGTCCAGATGCTGAATAGCGAACTGCACATTCATCAGCCCCACCACATTCAAAGCGTGTGCCATGGCCGCGGTCTGGCGTTTGATCTCGGTGACGGTCTCGGCGCACAGGCTATAAGGTGGCAGCGAACAGGCCGAGTCGCCACTGTGCACCCCAGCTTGTTCAATGTGTTCCATCACGCCACCGATGTAAGTGGCACCCGTGGCATCTCGCACGCAGTCCACGTCCGATTCGATGGCATCGTTCAGGAACCGGTCCAGCAGCACCGGGGAGTCGTGACTCACCTTGACCGCTTCGCGCATGTAGCGCTCCAGGTCGCGCTGTTCATGGACAATTTCCATGGCACGGCCGCCCAGCACATAACTGGGTCGCACCACCAGCGGGTAACCCAATTCGGCAGCCCTTTCTAAGGCTTCGGCTTCGGTACGTGCCGTGGCATTGGGCGGCTGACGCAACTTCAATTCATGCAGCAATTTTTGGAAGCGCTCGCGGTCTTCGGCCGCATCGATCATGTCGGGACTGGTGCCGATGATGGGCACGCCGTTGGCTTCGAGGTCAAGCGCCAGTTTCAAGGGTGTCTGACCACCGTACTGCACGATCACGCCGAAGGGCTTTTCTTTGTCAACAATTTCCAGCACGTCTTCGAGCGTCAGTGGCTCGAAATACAGGCGATCGGAGGTGTCGTAATCGGTGGACACGGT
>CAIOAQ010000088.1 GCA_903856025.1 uncultured beta proteobacterium | reverse complement strand
GGGTGCACACCGAATGTCATAGCCGTAGCTGCTGGTGCCATAGCTGACGATTTTTTGGCCTGCCGCATCCTGACGGATCTGGCCGGGTTCAAAGGGCTCAATCATGCCGTGCTGCTCGGCCATGCGGCGGATCCACTTGTCGCTTTTGATGGTCATGGGAACTCAACTCCTAAGGTTGACGGATTGTAAGCAGTGGGCTGGCGCCCAAGTTGTCGCTACATAATAAGTAGCATATTGCCAAGCTTAAACAAGGGGTACAGGCATATTTTTCTGTAGATTCAACTACAAAATTTCCACCGCCATCAACACTCGGGTACCTGCAGTTGCTGTAGATTCAAAATTCGATACAAGCGACGGTGCTTGTCCAGTGGCATCAATGTGCCTTCGCGCACCAACGCATTGATGACGCGGCTGACTGTTTCCATCGTCAACCCCATCATCGTGCCCATTTCTTCCCGCGCAAACAAGATCACCGTATGCTCGTCTACCACGCCACGCATCTTGAGCACAAAGTTGCTCACCCGGCTGCGGGCAGAACCAAAATTAATGTCGATTAGCCAGTCGTCGGCCTCTTTGAGCGCACATGCCCATTTTTCCATCAACCTTTGATTGAGTCGTGGCGATACGACTTGCAAGGCGTGAATGACCGACCGCGGTATCCGACAGACCGAAACCTCCGTCAGGGCGACTGCATCGGAGTAATACCGCGCTTGTGCCAACGCCTCCAGCCCAGCCATATCCCCAGGAGCCAGCACGCGTACGATACGCTGGGTGCCTCCTGCCGTGGTGCGCACCAACTTGATTGCGCCCTTGCGTAAAGTGAAAATGCCCAATGGAGCGCCCCCCTCCTGGAACAGCGTGGCCCCCGGCGCGAGCGTCAGGTCGTCCACCACGGTGTGGATCATGTTCAGATCCTCGTCGTTCAATTCGGCAAATAGCCCCTTGCTGCGCATGCCGCAGGTTCGGCAGTTGGAAATGCCGTGCAAGGTGTCGTACTTGACCGGAATCATGGGTCTTGGCGCAAAGATCCGCTTGCTGCCCATGGCTTCGCTCCAACTAAACGGGGGGCAGTCGCCCATTGAAGCGGCTACATTCTGAGCGGCGGGCGCATGGGACGCACCGATGATGTCATCGCCTTCTTGCCACAATCCGAAACGCAAGTCATGGGTCATGATGTGCCCAATCATCCATTTATCAAGAAAGAGGCGGAGCTCTTGCACCCGTTCTACTGACCAGCTTTTCCCATCAGCCAGAAAACCTGCCACTTGATCAACAAACTCTTCATGCAGCTTCACATGCTGTTCAAGCGCCGGATAGCCGCTGCTTTCCATCATGTCCTGCTCGTTTGCAAAGTGCATTGCAACGCACTCCAGCAATTCTGCCACCCCCTGTTCCACCGACGCGAGATCAAGCGCCTGCACAAGGTCAAACAGGTGTCGGTGCTCCTGATCAGCCTGGGACACGCCAATCTTGAATCCCTCGCGCCACTCGATGATGTCTGGCGACTTCTTTATCTCTGGTGTTTCTATCATGGGAAAAAATACGGTTTGCTCTGCAAATGGTGGAATCACCATCCTGTGCTTCACGGTGTTGTTGCATGGATACCCCGCCGGGGGTTTGGCAGGCGTGCGACGCTGGTAAATACAGCCAATTCATCGCATGCCCAACAAACGCAACGCCAAGTGCCCCCATCATATTCGGAAGATGAAGTTCATTCTGCACAACGGGAGTCGCGTCAGGTTGTACCTGCACGATGTGCGCTTGTGTTGCAGTGCGCTAGTTTTTGGCTAAGCCGCTTCGAATTTTTTGCCTGATGATGGCCTTGTAAAAATGTCCCTAAAGCAGAAAACGCCTGCAGCCGCCGCCACACGTAAGTTAGACACGAATATCATGTGAGAATTACAGCGCCGTTGTCGTTCGGCATTTTGAAGAAAGAGGAAGAACATGCAGACCCTTGTTGAAGCAGCCAGCCACATTGCCCAAGAAATTGAACGCACCCAACAGCACTTGCGAAATTTGGAGCAGGCGCTCGAAGGCCTCAAACCATTGATCACAATTGATGCAGCGACGGCAGCCTTGCCGTTCATCACGTCGACACCCATGCAAACGGTGGAGGATGTCT
>CAIOAQ010000087.1 GCA_903856025.1 uncultured beta proteobacterium | reverse complement strand
CGGCACCAAGCCAAAACAGCTCAGACAAAGCAGGGGTCTGACCATGGACTCTCGTCGCCACTTTCTCAAAGGGGTGCTGGCCAGCGGTGCGGCGCTTGCAGGCGCAGCAGTTGCGCCTGAAGCCTGCGCCCGTGAGACCCACACTCGCCCAGCTGAAGGTTTGGGCCTGCTGTACGACTCGACCTTGTGTATTGGCTGCAAGGCCTGCGTGGCGGCCTGCAAGGCTGCCAACAACAACCCTCCCGAATTTTCCACCGATGACCAGTTGTGGGACACGCCACTGGACACCTCGGGGTACACATTCAACATCATCAAGATGTACCGCAATGGCACTATGGAAACCAAGGACGCAGAAGCCAATGGCTTTGCGTTCATGAAAACCTCTTGCATGCATTGCGCAGATCCGTCTTGCGTCTCTGCCTGCCCGGTGTCTGCCATGACCAAAGACCCGGTCACTGGCATCGTAGCCTACGACCCCGATATTTGCGTGGGTTGTCGCTATTGCGTGGTGGCTTGCCCGTTTGGCATTCCCAAATACCAGTACGACTCACCTACCGGCAAAATTGGCAAGTGCGAGCTTTGCCGCCACCGCTACAAAGACGGCCATTACTCCGCCTGTGCAGAAGTGTGTCCTACCGGCGCCACTCTCTACGGCAAAACTTCTGACTTGCTTGCAGAAGCCAAGCGCCGCATTGCACTCAAACCCGGCACCGTGACCAAATACCCTCGCGGAAAAATTGGTGGCCCAGACCAAAGCTACGAAGCACCGGTCGGCAACTACATCCAGCATGTGTATGGCGAAACTGAATATGGTGGCACGCAGGTGCTCAAACTCTCGGCGGTCAATTTCCAGAAAATGGGTTTGCCCGACTTGCCACCACATTCATCTGCAGCCACATCCGAAACCATTCAACACTCGCTGTATGGCGGGTTGGTACTGCCGGTGGTGGCTTTAGGCGCCTTGAGTTTCATCGCCAAGAGAAACGTCAAGGACGAAGACGACAGCTCATCGCAAGGGGACCAATCATGAGTCAACATTCCCACGCAGCGCCCGTGCCATTGGGGGGCAATCTGCGCAACGCGACCACCGTGATATGTGGCGTCCTGATTGCCATCATGGCCACCTTTTTACTGGTGCGCTTTGTGTTTGGCTTGGCCAGTGTCACCAACGTCAACGACGGGTATTCCTGGGGCATCTGGGTGGTCATCGACGTGATGGTCGGCTCGGCTCTGGCGTGCGGCGGTTTCTCCGTAGCGCTGCTGGTCTACATTTTCAACAAAGGGCAATACCACCCGCTGGTACGCCCGGCACTGCTGGGCAGTTTGTTTGGCTATACGCTGGCAGGTACCGGTATTTTTGTCGACCTTGGTCGTTGGTGGAATTTCTGGCACATTTTCTGGCCCGGTTACTCCAACCCCAACTCGGTGATGTTTGAAGTGGCCGTGTGCGTAACGGCCTACATCGTGGTGATGTGGATCGAGTTCTCACCGGTGTTCCTGGAAAAGCTCGGCATGAAGGATGTGCACCAAAAGCTCAACAAGCTGCTGTTTTTCTTCATCGCACTGGGTGTACTGTTGCCCATGATGCACCAGTCATCGCTGGGCACCATGCTGGTGGTGATGGGCAGCCAGGTCAATCCCTTGTGGCAAACCCCTCTGCAGCCCGCGATTTATCTATTGACCGCGATCGTCATCGGCTACGGTGTCGTTCTATTTGAATCCTGCGTCGCCTCATCGGCCTACCGGCTGAAAATAGAAACCCACCTGCTTGATCCGATGGCCAAAATCATGCTTGGGGTGCTGGCGGTCTATCTGGTTGTGCGTGTGGGTGACCTGACCGCCCGCGGCGCTTGGTCGGGAGCCTTTAGACCAAGTTGGGTCTCCCTGTCGTTCTGGGTGGAAAACCTGAGCTTTGTCGCACCAT
>CAIOAQ010000086.1 GCA_903856025.1 uncultured beta proteobacterium | reverse complement strand
GTTGGCGATCGCATTGTGGGTGTAGCGCAGGGCATGTCGGGTGCAATGGAGGATGTTCTGGGGTTACGTCTGGACGACACGGTGGCACTGATTCGTGGTACGACAGATACGAAGGTTCGGCTAGACATCTTGCCAGCAGAAGTCGGCCCCGATGGACAGCACAAGATTGTGACCCTCACTCGAAAGACAATCACCATGAATGACTGAAGTGGACCCCGGATTTAAGACAACAATTTAAGATGTCCTCGAATCCAGGAAATCCAGAAAATGACCGAAATCAAGAAACGCAAAATCCACACACCGGAGTTCAAGGCGAAGGTGGGCTTGGAGGCCTTGCGTAGCGGCAAGACCATCAACCAAATCAGCCAGGAATTTGGTGTTCATCCGATTCAGGTGGGGCAGTGGAAAAAGGCTATTCAGGAGGACGCCAAAAAGCTGTTCGAGGGCAAGCGCGGTCCCAAGCCGATTGATGCGCAAAGTGAACCAGAGCGGCTGTACGGTGAGATTGGCCGCTTAAAAATGGAGCTAGACTGGCTCAAAAAAAAGTCCGGGATGAGCCCGTCATGACCCGCCTGGACTGGATTGACATGGAACACAGCATCACCACCACCAGCCAATGTGAGCTCGCTGGCGTTTCACGTGCCACGCTGTACGCCCACCAAAAGCCAAAGCTGATTGACGCCGAGGATTTACTGTTGTGCGCCCTGTTAGACGAGGAGTACACGAGGCACCCGTTTTACGGCAGCCGACGCATGGTAGTCATGCTCGCCAGAGCGGGGCACATCGTGAACCGTAAACGCGTGCAACGCCTTATGCGCCAAATGGGACTGGTGGGCATGGCACCGGGCCCCAACACAAGCCGCCCGCACCACCAGCACAAGGTCTACCCCTACTTGCTGCGAGGTGTCTGCATCGACAGACCCAACCAGGTCTGGAGCACTGACATCACCTACATCCGCTTGGCGCACGGCTTTGTGTACTTGGTGGCGGTGATGGACTGGTACAGCCGCAAGGTACTGAGTTGGCGCATCAGCAACACCATGGAGGTGAGCTTTTGCGTTGACTGTCTGGAAGAAGCCCTGCGCAACTTCGGCAGGCCCGAGATATTCAACTCCGACCAAGGCTCACAATTTACCAGTGAAAGCTTCACCGACGTGCTCATACGCGAGGACATCACCATCAGCATGGATGGGAGAGGACGGGCATTTGACAACATCTTTGTTGAGCGGCTGTGGCGCAACGTCAAGTACGAGGACGTGTACCTCAAGGGCTACGCCACGGTGGGAGAGTTGATGCTGGGCTTGAGCGAATACTTTGCGCTGTACAACACAGATAGGCCGCATCAAGCGTTGCAAAACAAAACGCCCGACGAGGTGTACAAAACAGCCACGGGCGGCGGGGCACTCATCGTGCAGAAATACAAGACAAAACGCGAAAACAAGCAAGGCGAAAAAATCACTGAACTCGCGCCCGCCGTGGACAACAGCCCTGCCCACAGGGCGAGCCTGTGGACAGCCGGTGCTACGCCCCGGTGCGGCAGTTGCCCACCGCTCCCCGAGAAGGAGCCTACGGCCTGACGCGCTAGCGCTTGCCAAACAGCCATTTAAAATTAAACTTCCAAGACCAGAAAACCGGGGCAACGCCGTCCAGTTGCAGCAACCAGAGTACAGCTTAAATTAACCTTTAAACTGTCTAGCCTCTGGGGTCCACCTTAGAGTCTATTTGTGAGCGACTAAACTGAGTTTCAGTTAGCACTTGAGGTAAGTAGCATGGACAAGGAATTCGCCGTCAACTCAGACGGATTGCATCAGGCCGTCGAGTTGATGAGTCGTGATTTCAGCAACGCGCAAGGTTTTGCCCTACCCATGGAGCTGCCACTTGTCGGGATGGGTTCCACCGCTGCACTGAACTCGCTGGCACCGAGCATTCTTGGGGGTGCAGCGCGTTTGGGCGAGGCCACATCATTTGCCCACATGGACCCGCCCACCCCTTGGATAACTTGGGCAATGACGCTTTGGAACGCGTCGCTCAATCAGAATCTGCTTCACCCTGCCACCGCGCCTGTTGCTCGCCAAATGGAACAACGGGTCGTGGCTTGGCTCGCACCATTTTTCGGCATGAACGGCGGGCACATGACGCCGGGATCGACTGTGGCCAATTTGACCGCTTTGTGGTCCGCGCGAGAGTGCGCAGGCGTTACGGAGGTGATTGCTTCAGAGGGAGCGCATCTCTCTATTGCGAAAGCCGCTCATATCTTGGGCCTCAAATACCTGAGCGTGCCCATCGACGCCAATGGTTCAATGGACTCTGCGCAATTGCCGGCCGACCTGAGCAAATCCGCCCTGGTCCTCACCGCCGGTGCAACCAGTACAGGTGCCATCGACCCACTTGATTTGGCAGGCAGGGCAGCTTGGACCCATGTAGATGCTGCCTGGGCCGGTCCTTTACGGCTGAGTAAGTACGCCCACTTACTTGCAGGCATCGAGTCGGCAGACTCTGTCGCAGTATCCGCGCACAAATGGCTTTTTCAACCCAAAGAGTCTGCACTCATCTTGTTCAGAGACACCGAGAAAGCCCACGCAGCCGTTAGTTTCGGTGGAGCGTACCTTGCCACTCCGAACGTTGGAGTGCTTGGTTCCCATGGCGCAACCGCCACCGCCCTCTTAGCCACGCTGCTTGCGTGGGGGCATGAAGGAGTTGCTCAGCGCATTGAACACTGCATGGACCTTGCACGTTGCTTGCGAGATTTTGTTGCTAACGACGAGCGCCTTGAGATTTATGCGGAACCCCAAACCGGCATGGTGGTCTGGCGCCCAAAAGACGATAGGCTTTTTGACCAAGTACTACAGCTGTTACCCGTTGGTTCCACGTCGACAACCTCAATTGCAGGTGGCAGGTGGATTCGCAATGTTGCAGCCAATCCTAGTGCAGACATTGACCTTCTAATTGCCACCATTCAAAAGGCCATAGCGGCGTGCTAAATCAGGACTGTTGCGGTCTTCAGCGTAAGCCTCTGCGATGGACCGATCCAATATTTGGCATGGTGAACTCGTATGCATACTTAAGTTAAAAATGGCTCTTCACGGCAAACCAGGTTCGCCCGAGTATTTGGGCATCAAATTCTTCATGGACTTAATGAGACTATGTACATCCCAGACCACTTTTCAATCAAAAGCCTTGAAGTCATGCACAAGATCATCCAGACGCACCCTCTCGGCGTTCTGGTCACCATGACGCCTGAGGGCCTGGACGCCAACCACATTCCCTTTGAACTGAACGCCGAGCGTGGGGTGCTCACAGCACATGTGGCGCGGGCCAATCCGGTCTGGCAGCAATGCAGGGACGGCGCTGACGTGCTGGTGATCTTTCGCGCAGGCGAGGGCTATATCTCGCCCAACTGGTATCCCAGCAAGCACGAGACTCACCGTTTGGTACCGACCTGGAACTACGAGGTGGTGCATGTGCATGGACAGCTTACTGTGCAAGACGAGGAGAAATTCGTGCGGGGAGTAGTGGGCCGACTGACGCGCACCCATGAGGCCTCCGAGCCCAAGCCTTGGAAGATGGGGGACTCCACCCCCGAATATATAGACGGCATGCTAAAGGCGATTGTGGGTATCGAGATCACCATCGCTCGAATGGAGGGCAAGGCCAAACTGAGCCAAAACCGGGAGGACCGCGACCGGCTCCATGCGGCAGATGAAATGGTCATGCATGGCAACGCTGAATTGGCGCAAGCCATGCGCACTGCAAAGTAATTCGAACACTTGTGTACAAGGCTTTCCTGGATGGACAGTTGGTTATCCAAAGCAATTAGATGGCCCTATTGCTCCGGCCCGATGAAGTCTCAAGCCGCATAACGCACCCGACGATCTTGGAAGTAGCCAATGACCCT
>CAIOAQ010000085.1 GCA_903856025.1 uncultured beta proteobacterium | reverse complement strand
GGATGGGATCGGCACTTTCAACGGAAAGTGGTGTCAAATGAGTATCTTGCGCAAGGTGTTATTGATCAACCAATTGAGTGCATTGCCTAAGAAATATCAAAAATTTGTTGCAGGCGCGTGGATTTGCCATTGATCCAGGTGGGAATAAGGGTGTTAATGGCGTACAAAATCCGAGGCTGTTCCCAGTTGCTTACACATCAAAGTGCTTGGCACAGCACACGGAGCCATAATGAGGGCGAAGGAAGTTGAATCTTTTCAAGGCATGGACAGCCCCACAATAAATCGTGACACATAATGAAAGTTGTCATCATTGATGATGTGCAGATGAATGTCTTGCTCCTGCAGCATTTGGTCCGCAAATTGCCTGACTGCGAGCACATTGGGTTCACTGACTCTGTTGCTGCGCTGGCATGGTGTTTGGACAACGATCCTGACCTGGTTATTGTTGACTACATGATGCCAGAGCTCGATGGCATTGAGCTGGTTCGAAAATTCCGAGTTCAATACGCAGACAGCCCGGTGCTTATGGTTACAGCCAACCATGAAGCCAAAATTCGCCATCTGGCGCTGGAGGTTGGCGTTACGGATTTTCTGAACAAACCCATCGATAACATCGAATTTCTGGCTCGTGCGAAGAACATGCTAGGCCTGCGCAGTAGCCACAAGAAATTGAGCGATCGGGCTGCGTGGTTGGCGGAAGAAGTGCGTTTGGCGATGGCCAAAATCGTCAGGCAAGAGCACGAAACCATTTTCAGCTTGGCAAAGGCTGCCGAATACCGTGACCCTGAAACCGGGACTCACATTATTCGTATGGCACATTTCTCTAAACACATAGCTCGCATGATGGGGTTGCCGCAGGACAAACAGGATCTACTCCTTGAAGCTGCTCCCATGCATGATATTGGGAAAGTCGGAACGCCTGATGCGATTTTGCTTAAGCCTGGCAGGCTCACGCCAGACGAATTTGCAATCATGAAGCAGCACACGATCATTGGGTACCAGGTGCTGAGCGTGTGCGAATCGCCTCGCCTTCAATTGGCAGCAGAAATTGCCTGGACGCATCACGAAAAATTTGATGGAAGCGGCTACCCCAGGGGCCTTGCAGGTGATGCCATCCCCTTGTTTGGTCGCATCGTAGCGGTGGCCGATGTATTTGATGCCCTCACATCTGCTCGCCCCTACAAAAAGGCTTGGGCCGTTGAATCAACGATCCAGTTGATCAAAGAGAGTTCTGGTACACATTTTGATCCCGCATGTGTTGTAGCATTTTTCCAGGAATTCGACGAAGTTCTCGCCATCAAGGCCAAATTCGCAGATGAATCAAAGTCCATCTTGAACATCTGATGCATTAATGTTTCAACACAGAATTTCTACAACAAGTTCAATCATGACCAAATCAAAACACGCACGCCGATTCTTCCTCATTGCTGCCTTGCTGCTTTCCAATTTGGTCCAGGCACAAACCACACCTGTTTTCCGTCTTGGAATTGCACCACATACCAGCGCCAGAATCATTCTGGAAATGTATCAACCGCTGCGTCAGAAACTTGAAAAGGAATTAGGGATACCTGTAGAAGTCGTGACTGCTTCCGATTTCACCGAATTTGCCAAGCGTATGCTGCGGCAAGAATACGACATTGCCGTCACCACTGGTCATCAGGCTCGCCTAAGTCAAACTGACGCCGGCTACATCCCACTTCTAACCTATAGCGCCGACTTTCGGGCGGTAGCTTTGGTGCCGGATGGAAGTTCTATTAAGAGTGCAAAGGACCTCAAGGGTAAGCCGGTATTGGGATTGTCCCCCAGCTCCCTGGTGACACTTTGGGGCCAACATTGGTTGAAACAAAATGGCATCACGGAGCCCTTGCGTTACGTAAGTGCCTCAGACAGCGTTGCACGTCTGGTTTTAACGGGAGATGCTGTCGCGGGCTTCACGTCATTGGCAAACTATCAGAGTCTGACACGGGATGTGCAGTCAAAAATGCGATTTCTGGTGATCAGCGAGCCCTTGGCTGGACGGGTGTATATGCTGAACAAACGCCAATCAGCCAACAAGGAAAAAATTGATGTGGCGTTAACTGAATTTGCAGACAGTTCCGAGGGAAAAGCCTATTTTCAGAAATACAAATTGGATGGTTACCGCAAACTTAAACCAAAAGAGCTTGAAGCAATGGACCCCTACGCCAGCGAAGTTCGAAAAACTCTGTAATAGTTTTTGCAACGCTGTCATCCTATTGTGAAGATGCCTTTTCGATCAGTGCGCGGTCGCCTGTTGCTGGTGGCTATTTTGGTCGAGGCCGTGATGTTAACCCTGTTGGTGACCAATAGTTTGCGGCTCATGCGCGACTTTATGGTTGAGCAGGTAGAACAACATGCGCAACAAATTACTCCGATCTTGATTGCTGCCACCGTTGCGCCTTTGGCGCAACGTGATTACGCCACGGTGCAGTCAGTGCTCGATGAAAGTATTAGCCAAAAAGGTGTTCAGTATTTAGTTGTGGTTGATGCCCAAGGTACTCAGGCCGCCAGCAGCGGGTGGCAGCAAGGGACCCCCTTGCCAGTACCGGACAAGAATTTTGCACTCGCAAGAGAGCAAGGTAGATCGGTTTATCATGTTAAAAAACCCATTACGATGTTTGGCCAGACACTTGGACAACTGCACTTTGGGCTGGATTTATCGCACATTGCAACGGCTCAAAAGGCCCTCCTTACACAGGGTTTTGTGATTGCCTTGGGGGAATTGCTGCTGTCGTTTGTGGTGCTCACTGCGTTGGTTTTGTGGATGACCCGCAATCTGACAGATTTGATACGTGCCAGTGAGGAAGTTGCGGCTGGAAATCTAAGCCCAGCGCCGGTAAATGAAGGTGAAGATGAGTTGGGACAACTGGGAGCCGCCTTCAATGCCATGTCGCGCACGGTGCATGAGCGGGTGGTTGAACTAACCAGCTCGCGCGACCTGGCGGATCAGGCCAATAAAGCAAAAAGTGATTTTTTGGCCAACATGAGCCACGAGATCCGAACTCCCATGAATGGCATCATCGGCATGACCGATTTGGCGCTTGACACGGAACTCAGCGCAGATCAGCGTGAGTACCTCAACATGGTGAAGTCATCCGCAGACTCGCTGATGCGCATCATCAACGACATTTTGGATTTTTCTAAAATTGAATCCGGCAAGTTGGACATTGAGCGCATTGAGTTTTCGTTGAAACACACGCTACGCGAAACCATGCAACCGTTGGCCTTGCGCGCACACGAGAAAAATCTGGAGTTGATACTTCACATAGCGCCCGATGTTCCTGACTTCTTGGTGGGTGACCCAGGGCGCTTGCGACAGGTCATCGTTAATTTGGTTGGAAATGCCGTCAAATTCACCAATACAGGGGAGATCGAAGTCGCGGTGGTGTGCCTGCCGAAAGAAATAGATGGAAAAGCTCGCCTGCGCTTCAGCGTACATGACACTGGCATTGGCATTTCTGCTGACAAGTTCAAACTAATATTCGATTCTTTCTCGCAAGCGGATACAAGCACCACTCGTAAATATGGCGGTACCGGTCTGGGCCTCAGCATTTCAGCGAAACTTATCGCATTGATGGGAAGTCAAATTTCCTTAGAAAGTGAATTGGGTAAAGGAAGCACTTTTCACTTCACGTTAGACATGCAGCTGTCGTCTCGCGAAGTGGTCGATTCCCCCAAATGTGCCACCAGTTTCAATGGCATGCGTGTCTTGATCGTGGATGACAACGAGACAAATCGACGGGTACTTATGGAGACCCTAACCAGCTGGAATATGCGTCCACACGCGGTGGCCAGTGCAGAGGATGCGATGACCGAACTTACGTTCGCCGCGTCAAACTCTGAACCTTACACGCTGGCCCTGCTGGATATGCAGATGCCAGGCATCGACGGATTTGAACTTGCTAGTTGGATTCAACAGCGCCCTGGCATCGTGGTTGCTGCAGTGATGATGCTTACCTCCCATGGGCAACGAGGTGACGCTGCCCAATGTCGCGAACTTGGCATAGCCAGCTACCTCACGAAGCCGATTTCGCATTCCGATTTGCTAGATTCGATCATGAATTCCTTGGGGGAGCAGCCGATCGCATCGGCTCCACTCATCACCCGTCATACTTTGCGAGAAACACACCGTAAATTGAATTTGCTTTTGGCGGAAGACAACCTAATAAATCAAAAAGTGGTTACCACCTTGTTGAATAAACAAGGTCATCGAGTTACCGTTGCAAACAATGGGCGAGAAGCAGTGGAGCAATGGAAGAGTAATACCTTCGATGCAATTTTGATGGATGTAGATATGCCCGAATTGAACGGGTATGAGGCCACTGGCCAAATTCGTGAACTTGAAAGGGCCACTGGCAGCCATACCCACATCGTCGCCATGACGGCGCATGCGATGCAGGGCGCTCGTGAGGAGTGCATAGCGCGCGGCATGGATGGCTACCTTACAAAACCCATCGAAGTAGAAGTCTTGTGGCATGAACTTGAGGCCATCATGCACGATGCGCCAGTCGGGTTATCTGTTGCATTGGCGCATGCCTCGCCAATGGCGGTGGCAAATTTCGATCAATTGCGCGAATTGATCGACGGGAGCCGTGAGTTGTTTGATGAACTGGTGTCGTTATACCGGGCCGATACGCCAGTAAAACGGCAAAAAATACGAGACGCATTGAAAATTTCAGATACCGAAACTCTGCGCAGCTGCGCCCATTCATTGGTCGGTGTGCTTGGCGTTTTTGGTGCTGAAAGTAGCATGGCAGCTGCGAAATTTTTGGAAAATAACGCAACTACACCAGCTTGTGATGCTGCCGTCGCCGCACTCGAAGTGGCTTTGAATGCATTTGAAACTGAGCTCAATGCCTACACGTGGTCGTGAACAGCAAAGCCGCTGGGTGATAGCCCGCGTCAATTTGATCACCCCTGCCTATCAATTTTTCTTCAGTTGGCGGTCCATTCTTGCGGTCAGCAGCTTCAAATATCTTGATCAACGGAAGATAATGGTTTCAGAAATGAAATTCTCATGAATCTTCTTGATCTTGTCTCCAGTGCGCCCTCTGACAATCTTCGGTATACGGGTTTCTATGATCCGGTTCTGGTCGGACTTTCGATCACCATAGCGGTTTTTGCTGCTTACGCTGCACTGCTGGTCTCAAAGCGCATTTCACACGCAACGACTGCACGAACTCAACATCTTTGGACTGCAATTGGCGGTCTGTGCTTGGGGCTTGGCATCTGGGCGATGCATTTTGTGGGCATGCTGGCTTTCAGCCTGCCTTGTGCCAGCAGCTACAACGCCACCGGTACTTTGTTGTCCACCATCCCCGGCATCCTCGCCAGCACGCTGGCCATCAAAATCATCAGTAGCCGCTCGCTCTCGCCGGCACGGATCGCATTAGGTGGTCTGCTGATTGGCACTGGCATTGGCACCATGCATTACGCAGGCATGCAGGCCATGCGTTTGGAGGGTTTGATTCGCTACGATTCGCAACTATTTTTTGTGTCTGTCCTAGTGGCCATCGTCCTGTCCACGCTTGCTCTGTGGATCAATTTTCGTTTGCAGTCGTTGCCTGTGCGCTGGAGTAAATGGGCAACCGTCGTTAGCGCCCTTGTGATGGGGCTAGCTGTCTCCGGCATGCACTACACGGCAATGGCTGCCGCCTACTTCATTCGAGATGGTGATGTCGCTCCGAGCGTTGCAGGTATAACCCCAGCGTTCCTCGCTGCCATCGTGTTGGTGGCCACTTTTTTGATTGTCGTTGTGACGATTGCTGCCACCTACGCAGAGAAATCCAGCTTGAAATCAGTTGGTCGCTCTTACAAATTAATGAGCGTGTTGCTCATCGGCTGGACGGGCATCTCATGGCTGAGTGCAAGCTATTATTTCGAGCGTCAGGGGCGCAACCTGTACCAACAGGAGTCGCTACTAGCCAATAAACAAGCCCAGCAGAACGCCAGCAACATCAACGCCAGCATAGAAGTGCTCAAGGGCATTGCAATGGTGGTTTCCCGCGACAAGGAGACACTGACAGCGTTGCGCTCCTTTGGCGCGACTGCTTCGTCCTCAACGCTGGTGTACGAGCAACGCAAGCAACGATGGACCCGGGACAAGCTGCTTAGTGAGATCAACAGCTCCGCAGCTATCGTGGCCCAACATCTCAAAGCCGATGTAATTTGGATCGTTAACGCCTCGGGAGATTGCATTGCTGCCAGTAATGCGGAACAACCGGTCAGCTTTGTGGGTACGAATTACGCCGACCGAGCCTATTTCCAGCAAGCTCGCGCAGGCAAGCTGGGGCATCAATACGCTGTTGGGCGGAAAACCAAAATTCCGGGCTTGTTCTATGCCGCCCCAGTGCTTGTCAATGGACGGTTCGTCGGTGCAGTTGTCGTCAAACGGGACATTGAGAAAATGACCTTCCTGACGAATCCATCAACGACATGGCTTTCCGATGCCAATGGCGTCATCATTCTTGCCCCAGACAAACACCTCGAATTCAAGGCCTTTCCCGGGGCTGCCATCACCAAACTGCCAAATGAACAACGGCTGCTGCAATACGGACGCAGCACGTTTGACACGCTCGAATTGACACCTTGGGAGCATGCACGTTATCCAACCGCCATGCGCATCGGTGAACATGCTGACCCAGTCGTATTTGCCTCCAGTACCTTACCAGAGGATGGCATCAGCCTTCATGTGTTACAGCCCGTAGAACAACTACCTCGCTTCGATATCGAAAGAAACTGGCTTTTCATCTTGCTCGCCGCATCAGGCAGCATGTTACTTATCGCCACTAGTGCATTGCTGTTGTACGTACGGGCCAATCACAAAGCGATAGCGGCGGCTGAGAGCGCAAGTAGAGCCAAATCACAGTTTTTGGCCAATATGTCACACGAGATCCGCACACCTATGAACGGTGTTCTGGGTTTGGCACAGCTGCTCCGAGAGACCTCGCTTGATAGCCAACAACGTAGCTATGTGCTCAACATCGCCGCCTCAGGCGAGGCGCTACTGGCCATCATCAATGACATTCTCGACTTGTCGAAAATTGAGTCAGGTCACATGGAGTTTGACCAGCACCCGTTTTCTGTGAGCGCGCTTGTGGATGCCGTCACCTCGATATTGAGAATTCGGGCCAAGGAAAAAAGTATCGGCTTCGTAGTTGAGATGGATCCCGATGCGGCCGGCACTTTCCTTGGTGATGGACCGCGCGTTCGTCAGATTTTGCTCAACCTGGCTGGCAACGCCGTCAAATTTACCGAGCATGGTGAGGTTCAAGTCAAAGTCAAGACGATCCCAACAGGCTTGCGTTTCGAGGTCTCTGATACTGGCATTGGCATTGCGCCTGAGTCCCGCGCCCGATTGTTCGCTAATTTCAGTCAGGTCGACGCATCAACATCGCGCAAATTCGGCGGCACAGGCCTAGGTTTGGTCATAAGTAAACGTATGGTTGAGGGCATGGGGGGCCAAATTGGGGTCGATAGCACGCCCAGTCTAGGCAGTTGTTTTTGGTTTGAGCTACCTCTGGAGCCAAGCATGGAGCCACTTGCGGAGCAAACGATGGCGCCGACCATGCCAGCGCCATCCCAACCAGATGAGCCAACGCAGTCTGACCGGGTGACAACGTCCGCAGTTCCAACGGCAACCGTACTTAGCGCACCCACGTCCCCACAAGTGAGGGAGCCTGCGCGCATCCTGCTCGTCGAAGATAACAAAATCAACCAAATGGTGGCCTTGTCGCACCTCGAGCGCCTAGGCTATATCGCTGAACTGGCAGAAAATGGGATTGAAGCGATCTTGGCTGCTAGCAAAATGCGCTACGGATTGATTCTCATGGACATGCAAATGCCCGAAATGGATGGGCTCGAAGCAACTCGACAAATTCGTGCCGGTGACGGACCCAATGCTCTCTGCCCCATCGTCGCGCTGACAGCAAATGCCATGCAATCTGACCAAGAGGCCTGCCGCATGGCCGGTATGAATGATTTTCTTTCAAAACCGTTCAACCAGAAAGGGCTGGCTGCCTGCCTAGGACGTTGGCTGCCTGCTGTCGAAAGTTAACCAGTTTGATTGTTCTATTTCTGTAGTGAGGATCAGGCTAAAGCAGTCAAGCTGTAGGACTTGTGTTCAGGCCGCGAGGCTGTAAAAATTGAGCGACAGATATTGATAATATTGTTTACCCAGCGACGGCAATCGGGCAACTGGAGCCAATATCGGCATCTGGTCACACCGGGTCCTCCGTTCGTCGATTGGACTGCCACTCAGCCGACCGTCGCTTCCATCCGCGAGCGCCCGCTTTGGAGCGAGCAGATGATTGAGTCGAAGGGCAGGAATCAGCTATAAGCGGTTGTGAAGGTGTAACACGCGGGGTGAATTTTACGATGTACAGCTGGTTTTTGACGAAACATGACTGCCCCTGAAGTTGCCAAGTGTTGCATCAACAGTTGAAGTTCCTGTGAACTTCACTGCGCTACAGTCATTTACAGAGTCTTGGCTGACGTAAAGTTTCTGCAAAACTTCGAGTTCTTGTCGGTCTATCGATAAACTTCGTGCCATGCAGCGTCCTCAATTCATAAACACGGCCATCCAACTCATTTGGCTCACGATAGGTATTGATGTTGTGGCGATGACTGTCAGCTATGACGGTACGTTCGCGAATACGGAGTCGCTCATCTTCAACGGTGTTATGTTGCTGCTATATGCCTTCGCTACCTTCAAAATTTCAATTGGAAGAAATTGGGCGCGGCGGTTTTATGCGTTTTTGATTGCGATGGAATTCGCTTTGGTTGCCGCATTTGGATTAAGCGATGCTAGTGAACTAGAGGTCGTGGTTACGTATTTGACGCTTCCGCTAGAGCTTTGGATACTGTTCCGGCTCTTTGGTGCGGAAGCGGATGAGTGGTTTCACGGGTAGTAAACATCACGACAACAATTTGCGACCAGAAGAACATCGCCACTGAACGCATAAAACCTCAATGTGTTTTGAATAATTGGATCCCTGGGGTGGCAAATGAAACTTCCCCTCTCAAAGGTCAGTTGGACCTCGAGGCGCTGCACTGCTGGATCAAGCATGTCCGAAGAAGAACAGTTGTATTTTTGATCAGATGGATGCCATCGGCGTCCACTCGACTGTCAGCTCTCAATGGACAAAATCGATTTTTTACCATACATCACATTATGATCTTGTCAAAAGTACGTGCTGCACAAACGTTATGCCATGTATTGGCTCGATTTTTTAAAGCCAAAATCATGCATGGCAGTAATCCAGCCAAATAAACTCCTCTGCCTCGTTTCACGACGGCTGACCTCAACCTTCTCGACCAGACGGTCGGAGTTTTTCGGAATTTCTGATGAAAAAAGCACTGCTATGGTTAATATTTGCTTTGATCACGGTTGCGGGAGCAGCTACACCAGACTCGCAATTGCTCTATCCTGCAGAGCGCAAACCTGTGCCCGAAGAGGCT
>CAIOAQ010000084.1 GCA_903856025.1 uncultured beta proteobacterium | reverse complement strand
GTGCCGTTGCCAATGGCGATCAGGTTGATGCCGTGTTTTTCACACAATTTGGACAAGGTGTGCAGCGAGCCATCCCAATCTTTGCGCGGCTCATGCGGGTAAATGGTGGCCGTGTCGACCAGTTTGCCGGTGGCATCGACCACCGCCACTTTGACACCGGTGCGAATACCGGGGTCCAGCCCCAGCACCACGCGCGGCCCGGCTGGGGCAGCCAGCAGCAAGTCGCGCAGGTTGTCCGCAAACACCTTGATGGCCACGGCTTCAGCGGCTTCGCGCAAGCGGGCAAACAGGTCGCGCTCGGTGGACAGGCTCAGTTTGACACGCCAGGTCCATGCCACACATTTGCGGATCAGATCGTCCGCAGCGCGGCTCTGGTGGCTCCAGCCCAATTTGAGCGCCATCCGGGCTTCTGCCAGGGATACGGCGGGTGCTTTGCTTTTTGTAGTGGTTTGCGCTTGTTCTACGGGGGCTAGAGGTTGATTTAGCTCTGGTAACACCAGCTTGGCTTCCAAAATTTCCAGCGCCCGCCCGCGAAACACCGCCAGCGCCCGATGCGACGGCACCCGGCTGATCGGCTCGTCGTATTCAAAATAGTCGCGGAACGTGGCCACCTCCGGGTCTGACTCGTTTTTGCCAGCCACCAATTTGGACTGCAACAGCCCTTGCGTCCACAGCCATTCGCGCAGGTCCTGCACCAGCACCGGGGTCTCCGCCCAGCGTTCGCTGAGCAGGTCACGCACCCCGTCCAGCACCGCAGGCACGGTGGAAAAATCAGGCTTTTTGTCCTCTCCTGCGGCCACTTCCACGAAGGGAATCAGGTATTTTTGTGCTTCATCGGCTGGCACCAGGGTCGGATTCGCAAAAAGGGCATCTGCCAGCGGTTCCAGCCCGGCCTCGCGTGCGAGTTGACCCTTGGTACGGCGCTTGAGCTTGAATGGCAGGTACAGGTCTTCCAACTCCTGCTTGGTGGCACAGGCGTGCAAGGCTGCCAGCAACGGGGGGGTGAGCTTGCCTTGCTCGTCAATCGCCTTGATGACGGCTTGCAAACGGTCACGCAGCTCACGCAGGTAGCTCAGACGGGCTTCCAGCTCGCGCAGCTGGATGTCATCCAGGCCACCGGTGGCCTCTTTTCGGTAGCGTGCAATGAACGGCACGGTCGCGCCGCCGTCCAGCAGTTCCACGGCGGCGACCACCTGGCGGTCTTGTACCCGGATTTCCTGGGCAATTTGGCTGATGATTTGTTGCATATCTCTCTGATAACACGTGACGCAAAACAAGGAAGGCCGCGAGTGTGCCATAGACCCACCGAACTGCCGCGCGCATTGCGCCAACTTTTCCTGGCAACGCGTATACATTTGCTTACGAGTTTTACGCAACGTGTATCGACAGTGCACGCCCTGTGGAATAAAAATAGCATAAACCCATTGGAACGTCCGGAACCGTCTGGACGGGGGCTGATTGAGAAGGCCCAAAATGAACACACTTACCGCAGAAGACATCCGTAGCCGCCTGCTGGCGGCCAAGTTGCCCAGCCCGCCTCAAACGCTGCTCAAGCTGATGCAGGTGTGCCAGGACGAAGATGCCGGGCTCCATGAGCTGGCCGAATTGATCGCTTTGGACCCCGCGCTGTGCGCCAAAGTGTTGTCTGTTGCGCACAGTGCGGCTTACCACACCGCCGATTCGAGCCAACTCACGTTGTTGCAGTCTTGCAACCGGCTGGGCACCGACCTGATCAAGGTGCTGGTGATTGCCGAAATGGTCACCCAGACCTTCAACGCCTTCATGCCCGCTGGACGCGTGGACTTGCGGCATTTCTGGAAGCACAGCCTTCAGGTGGCGTTGATTGCAAAAGAATTGGCGCAACGACTGGGTTACATCGCCACAGCGCAGGCCTACCTGGCCGGTTTGCTGCATGACATAGGCCGACTGGCGTTGTTGATAGCCGCGCCAGAGGCATCGCAATCCTTGTTTAACGAAGTCGATGACGAAGCCTTGAGCTTGAAAGAACAACATCGCCTGGGCATGTCGCACACCGAAGCGGCCGCGTGGCTGCTGCAACGCTGGCACCTCAGCGACGCTCTGGTTGAAAGCGTTTTGCGCCACCATGAAGAAACCTCACGTGCCACCGAAACCCACGCATTGACCCGCCTGGTTCACATGGCCCACCAACTGGCCGAATGGCCTGTAGACCAGCCCGACGCAACGGCCAAACTTGACTGGGCACCAGAGTTGTCTGCCGGTGACTTGTCAGCCGTGGTGCAAAGCGCTCAACACATGGTGGTGCAAGCAGCGCGCGACCTCGGACTGGATATTTCAAGCACGGAGACGCCCGCTCAGGCTGCCGCTGCCCCGGTCAACGCCGCACCTGCGCATGCTGTTCAGGCCGAATTGACTCAAAAGCTGTTTGACCGCAGCGTGCTCAACGCGATGGCGATGAACCTGATCGGCTGCAGCAGCAACGAGTCGGCGCTGCGGCATTTGCGCCAATACGCCAGCGCCTTGCTGCAGCTCGAAAATTCGGTGGTGATGTTGTTGCGCAGCAGCCAACAGCAACTGATACCCGTATCCATGAATGAGCGCCATCAAGCCTCGTCGAAGCTTTCCTACGACATGGCCAAAGATGTCACCTTCGCCCGCTGTGCCGAAACGCGCCAGGTGGTTTTTGCCGGACGATCCAACCGCTGTGCCATCGCCTTGCTCAACGTGCTGGATGCGGACGAATTGGTGTTGATCCCCATGATTTCTGCACGCCAATGCATGGGCATGCTGGCAGCCGCCGTGCCCGCCGAATTGAGTGCCCATGTTCACGATCAGACGGCGATGCTCCAGGCTTTTGGTGTCTATGCAGGTTTGGCGCTCACCAGACGTCGCCAGGCGACCATGGCCCCCCAAACTTTGGATCTCATTTCCAAGAACGAACAGCGTCAGGGCATGCTCAAGCTGATCAAGGAGCTCAGCGTCAAAGCAGAGCCCATGTCCTCACTTGATTTATGCCTGACTGTGGGTGAAGTGGTGCAGTCCTTGAGGGATGGACGCTTGATCCCGGGCAACATCAAAATCCATTGCCAGCTGGCCGAACGTACCACCATGGTGCGCGGCTCGGTGAGCATGATCAAGCTGGTCACCCTCACCCTCATCAACAACGCCTTCGAGCGCATGACCCGCGACGGCGACATCGTAATCAGCGCAGGCGGTATGGCCTACCGCAATGGGGCCATGTTCACCGCGCTGACCTTGTCAGATGGAACGGCCAGCACCACACAAGCCATTGAAGCGCAGCTTCAGGAGCGCACCAGCATCATGGCGGGCAACGACGCGCGCGCGGCGGGCTTGTCAGATATCAACCAAATGGTAGAAAAAATGGTGGGGCACCTGAGTTTCAAGGCCAACGAGTCAGGCACCCGCTTTGACATCCTGCTGCCCTGCGCCAAGCACCTTCAACTTGTGGCCTAGGGCCTACAAATCAATAACTCCGACTTTTACCCCACCAACTTTGGACGCGTTACATCATTGCAAATCGCGTATTAAGTAGATCCAAGCGGCAGCTTTACGCCTCGCACTGGGACACAAATCGGGCCGTCAAAATGTCCTACTTGTTTTTGGCATCCAGATGAACTGGTGGATAGTGGCAGTTAGCGGCGGGCGATGGTGTCAACTCAATATGGCATTGAGAAGCAGGAATCTTTGCAGGCTTGACGGTGGGTTTGCCAAACCTGTCCCACCCATGTATGTCAATTTCTGATGTGATCGTATAGATTTACAACGATTTACACGGGAGTACCTTCAGCAGCGGTGCCGGACTGCCGTTAATGGTGGCAGGGATCCAAGTGTTTGGGTCTTCTAACGGCACCAGGAGTTCACTATGTCTATATCAATTAGTTCCGTCGCAAGCGGCGGTTCGAGCGGCTTTGATCCATCCAAAATAGCCTCCAAGGTGGCCTCCAGGATGATGAACGATCTCGATCCAAACAACACCGGTAAAGTTAGCAAAGATCAATTCATCTCGACGCTGACGGCAAAAGGCGTTTCGTCGACCGATGCCACCAAAATGTACGACTCGATCGATACCAAAGGATCCGGCAGCATTACCAAGTCGGATATTGAAACTTCCGTTAAAAATGGCAACATGAAACCACCTTCAGGCGGCCCGCGGGGTGGTGCAGGTGGTTCCAGCGGGGCAGGAAAATCTGGCGGAGCAAGTGGCGCCTCGGCAGCAGTTGGCGGCGCAAGCAGTTCTTCCCAAACCTATGAAGCCGCTGATACCAACAAAGATGGCGTGGTTTCCGCCCAGGAATCCGCCATTTATGCCATTAAGCACCCCACACTTTCAACCCCTGAAAACACCCAAACTGACGCCTCCAAATTGGGTAAGAACGTTGATGAGCTGGTCTGATCGCGTGCACTTGGTGTCACCCACACGGCGGACCTGTGGGGTTTCAAGACGAAACGCTCTTGCCATCGTAAGCAGAACCTTGCCCGAAAGTATTGGCAAAAGTCCCATGGATACAGCAACTGCGTTTGGGAGACCGCCACAGGCCGCTATGAAACCTTCGCTGAGTCGCGGCGCCACTGCATTGGCTAACAGGCCGAAGCGGTCGAAGGCGGCCTCGCATTCAGCGCAATAGCCGACTTCAGTTTGAGGTGGTCGTGGTGCCCCTTAACTTTCGCGTGTCCATTTGGGCTGTATTGACTTCGCGTCAAACAAATAGCCAGCACCGCGTATAGTTTTGACAAAAGAAGGTTCATTTGCGACCTCCGAAATTTTATGCCGCAGCCTGGATACCAATAAGTCAATGCTTCGCTCCAGCGCATCCATTCCTCTACCTCGCGCCTTCTCCATCAGGTGATCGCGGCTGCATAGTCTTCCTGGGTTCTTCAGAAAGGTATCCAACAAACGAAATTCAGCGTTGGACAAAGGTATCGACCGACCTGAAGGTGACATCAAATTTCTTGAGTTTTTATGCAACTCCCACCTGTCAAAGCAGACAATGTCGTTGCTGGCGTTCACGTGGGTCATGCCTTCAATAGCTAGCCCTCTTCGCAGAACTGCCTGGATTCGAGCGACCAATTCACTCGGATCACAGGGTTTGCCAATGTAGTCGTCGGCACCGGCTTTCAATCCCATGACTCTATCCACGCAAGTGTTACGTGCTGACTGCACAATGATCGGTACACCGTATTGCATGCGAATTTTTTGCAATAAGGCATTGCATTCTGATGGAGTGGAACCCCAGTCCATGACAACGAGGTCTATTTGACGTTGTTGAAAAATTTTGAACATGGCATCTTCAGTCGCAACTGTAGACACGTGCAAATAAAACCGCGATAAATAAATTTTCAGCGAGCTGGCAAAGTCCCCGTCGGTGTCAAGTATCAACACTGAGGTGTCTTTTAGGGCGTACTGGGTTGTCCACATAAACAGGCAGTGTAGGTATCCCAACCACCTGATATGCCGGAATAACCGCTGTATTTTGTGTAAACAGTCCCCGGACTTTTTAACGTGATTTAACCGCAATTTACAGTTTCAGATGTACTGATAAAAGGCAAGCATTTACCCTCCAATTCGGAGCTTTAAAACTGCGTTTATTTCGACTTCGGTACAAATCGGAAAACAAAGCGATACGTACGGTACGGAGAATTGAGTTGTCGCCAAATGGAGGACCACGCTTTCTTTGGTGACACCTCTCTTCAACTATTAAAGGAAACATCATGACTAGCATCAGTGCGGTAGGTGGCTCAAGCGATGCCTGGACAACAATGCGCAGCCAAATGCAGGCGCGCATGTTTGCAAAGGTAGACAGCAACAGCGATGGAAGCGTTGACAAGGCGGAACTCAACAGCATGCTGAGCGATATCAGCAAAATGACGGGGCAAAGCCAGAGTGGCAACATCGACGACACATTCAAGTCGATGGACAGCAACGGTGACGGCAAGCTCTCCAGCGATGAAATGGGAAAGGGTATGGAAAAGCTCATGCCACCACCCAGCACGATGGACTTTGCGCAGTCACACAGCGGCTCGGGATCGACCTCTTCGGACGGCAGTCCTCTCGACGACATGTTGTCCAAAATCGACAGCAATGGTGACGGCAGTCTTGACAAATCCGAGCTAGAAACTTTAGCTGCAAAAATCAAATCTGACACCGGCATGGACGTGTCCGCCAAACTCAAAAAAATGGCGGACGACAACGGTGGCAAGGTCAGCCTGGACCAGTTCAAGACGGCGATGGAAAAAGAGCGGCCAACCTCTGCAGGCGGTGGGTCACAGTCAACCTCTTCAAGTGACAACAAAACCTATGACCCTTTGGATACAAACAAGGACGGTACGGTTTCGCGCTTTGAGCGGTTGATGGGTGCGCTCAAATCCGAAAGCACTGCCAATGCCAGCACCAACGACTTGACCCAGCTCGTACAAAAAATTTACGCGCAGTTTTCCCAAGGCTTGTCACAGCAGACTCAGGCCAGCAACTTGAGTGCGGTTGCATAAGTGAAGAGAGCGTCTTCTATGCCGGACAGATGTGCGATTGATATCGAATGCGTAGAGCGTTGCATTGCGCTCCTGAAAGAGATGACTGCCCAGATATTGCCAGATGATGGCTCGAAAGGCTCTCGTCTGGTTGACGCACTGCATTTGACGCTAACGCGCGGCTTCCTTATCGCTTACGCCATGCAACGCGTGGCGGGCCTCGACCACGAAGCCGCCTTGCGTATGCTCAATAACGAACCAACGGAAATGTAACGTGCATTTCCAGGCCACCCTCGGGGCGGTTTTGGGCCACGACGGTACCACCATGCGAGTGGACAATGCTACGCGTGATGGCCAGTCCCAGACCATAACCCTGGTCTGCATTGCGCTGTGTGTGCTCTGAATTCAGTGCACTGCGATAAAACGGCTCAAAGATTGCAACGATATCTTCGGTGGGCAAACCTGGTCCGCGGTCGGCGATCGTCACGGTGGCCTGAGGCAGGTTAGTGTGCTTTCGCAAGCCCACGGTGATGGACGAGCCGCCAGGTGCATATCGGATCGCATTGCGCAAAATATTATCCAGTGCGCGATAGAGCAACTCAAAGTCGCCTTGCAGTGTGACGGCCGACTGCACATTCAGGTCCACGGCACACTTTTTGGATTCCAACTCCAATTGTGCATCCGCACAGAGCGTATGCAAGAGCTCGCTCAAGTCGACTACTTCGCTACGCAATTGCTGTGCGCCGGAATCCAGACGCGCCAGGGTCAGCAGTTCCCCGACCAAAGCATCCATTCGTGCCGTTTCGCGCTCAACACGCTTCACCAATTCCGCGGAGCGTTGCGGCTGCTGCAGCATCAGGTCGGTGCAGGCCTGCAAGCGCGCCAGCGGCGAGCGCAATTCGTGGGACACGTCATGCAGCAACCGTCGCTGTGTCTCTACCAGCGCCTGAAGTTTGACTGCACTGCGGTCAAACGCCTGGCCAAGATCAGCAAGCTCGTCACTGCGCGACCCCATGGCTGAGCCCACACGCGTATCCAAGTTACCGTTGGCGAGCGCATCAAAGGCTGCATTGAGACTGCGAATCGGTCGCGAAAAATACCAGCTCAACCAGGCCGCAAATGCCAGACTTACCAGCACCGCAGCGACCAAGGGCAGAGGGGGTGGCAGCAAGCCATCGGGTCGATGCAATTCGTCAGTACCTGGGCCACCTGTCTTGGCCAATGGCACCATGGCGTGTCTGATCGAAGTGTTCATTGCGGCAGGATGCCAGGCAAGCAGCAATATGCCCGCAGTCAAAAACGTGGCCATCTGCGCGAGCCAAAACACAGAGAAAAATTTCCAAAATAAACGACCCACGGTGCTTACTCGATGATGAGTTGATAACCCTTGCGGATCACGGTTTTGATGGGCGAGGTGCCGTCGGACAACAATCCGAACTTCTGACGGATGCTGCTCACATGGACATCAATGCTCCGGTCAAAGCGGCTCGACGGACGACCGAGTCCTTCTTCGCTGAGCTGTTGCTTGCCCACAGCTTCGCCGGCGTGACGTGCCAGCACCTCAAGCAGACTGAATTCGGTACTGGTAAGACCAAGCACCTGACCTGCGTACTGGGCAAGCCGCTTGGCCGGCCACAAGGTAAGTGCACCCACCGTGATCGGCACACGGACGTCCTGCTTCTCGGTCAGCGCACTTTGCGTTCGATTAAGAATGGCACGCAAGCGCGCCGCAAGCTCACGCGGCGTACAAGGCTTGGGCACATAGTCGTCGGCACCGAACTCCAGGCCCATGATGCGGTCGGTATCGTCACCTTTTGCAGTGAGCATCAAAACCGGCACAGAGCTGCGTGCACGTATCTGCGTGAGCGCCTGTATGCCGTTGATGCCAGGCATCATCACGTCAAGAACAACGATATCTGGCACATCACCTAGGACCGCCTTAATACCCGAGTGTCCGTCGCTTGCACAACTGACGCCAAAGCCATCACGTTGCAGGTAGTCGCGCAATAGCTCCAGCAACTCGTTGTCATCGTCAATCAAAAGAACCCGGGGCATGGACTGTTTGTCAGAAAAATAAGAATGGCGCGATAGTAAGCCTGTCCCCTCCTCCACACCCCCGGATTTACCCATTTTTACATCGAACTGATCTGTCTACCCAAGAAGCTGAAGTCAACTCTGGGAGTTATAAATGCATGGGTTCTCAATTATTTGCAAAATCCGAAAACCCCACCTTTCTTTGCCCCTTAACGCAACGCCGCTCTGAGCGACTCGCCAATCTGCGGCTTGCTGGCAAACGGGTCGCTCGGGTTGCGCAGTTGCACAATGTCGTCCAGCCGGGCCTGCACGCCAGCCAGCATGTGCGGGTGGCTCAGAATATAAAACTTCCTGGCAGCCACCGCATCAAACACCCTTTGCGACACCTCGGAAGCCGTCACCTTGCCCGAGCCGACCGCCTTGTCACTCATGGCCTGGCTGATGAGCTGGCTTTGGGTGGGCCTGGCGCTCATACTGATGCCAGGCTGGTTGACCGGTCGGTTGCGATGGCTCTGGCTGATGCCGGTGGGCACAAAATAGGGGCACAACACCGAGGCGCTGACTTGGTCAGTGACCAGCGAGAGGTCTTGGTACAGGGTTTCGCTCAGAGACACCACGGCGTGTTTGCTGGCGTTGTAAACCCCCATGTTCGGTGCATTCAGCAGCCCGGCCATGCTGGCGGTGTTGACAATGTGGCCTCGGTAGGCCGGGTCGGCCTTGGCCGCGGCCAACATCATCGGCGTGAACACGCGCACCCCGTGGGCTACGCCCATCAGGTTCACGCCCAGCACCCAAGCCCAATCGGCGGCGGTGTTTTCCCAGATCAAGCCACCGCTGGCCACACCCGCATTGTTGAACACCAAATGGGGCGCGCCAAAGCGTGCCAAGGTGGCGGCACCCAAGGCCTCCACCTGATCGGCTTGGGATACATCCACCTTCATCACCAGCACCTCAGCCCCCGCAGCGCGGACTTCAGCCGCTGCCGCGTCCAATGCATCTTGCTGCACATCGGCCAATACCAGGTTCATGCCCAGTTTGGCACCTATGCGGGCCATTTCCAGTCCAAAGCCGGAACCTGCGCCAGTCAACACGGCGGTTTTGTTTTTGAAGTCAGTGATCAAGAAGTTTCTCCAATAAAAGGCTCATCGAGCCAGAATGCCCTCGAAGCGATGAAAAATGCGCTCAAGCTGGGCGCAACATTTCCAGATGTGGGATGCCATCTTCGACAAACGGCTTGCCGACATCCATAAAGCCGTGGCGGGCGTAATAGGCCGCCAGATGTGCCTGCGCACCAATTCGGATAGCCTGTGGACCCCACACCTGGCTGGTGGCCAACACCGCCTGTTCCATCAAGGCATGCCCAAGCCCGCTTGACCGCCTGGAGGTGCGAACCAGCACCCGGCCAATGCTGGCTTCGGCAAACTTCACACCCGGCTCGAAACAGCGTGCATAAGCCACCAGCTCGCCGTCCTGCACACCCAGCAGATGCATGGCTTGCTGATCCAGCCCATCCATGTCCTGATAGACACATTTCTGCTCCACCACAAACACGTCACTGCGCAGGCGCAAGACCTCGTAGAGTTCCGAAACGCGCATGTCTTCAAAGGCCAGCAGCCGCCATACCGGCGTGGCATCGTGGGTGGCGTGCCGGCCAATGGACCAAAGTTTGAATGTCATGATGTAGCCTCCAGTTTCAACGCATAACCTACACGAGGAAAGTGCACTTGCACCTTGCCCGCACGCGGATCGGTTCGATGCAAGGTATAGCGGGTGCGTGTCGCCGCCACCAGCTCGCCCGTGGTGTGTTCTGAGCCAAAACTTTCGGCACAGAGACTCACATGGCTGCCCAATGGGATGCCGTGGTCATCCTGAAAATATTCATCAATTTTTCCTGTAACCCCCGTAGAACCTGCGCATACAGCTATCGCTTCTGCAGCAGTCAGCTTGCGCATCTGGCCATGACCAAATGCCGCGATGCGGTCCATCCAGGCAAGAATTTCCGGCGTGGTTTGAAAAATGCCTGCCATGCACGGCACCTGCGCGCGAGTGAACCACAAGGGGTGGTAGGCAGCAAAGTCGGCGACCGACGGCGCATCTCCCAGCAAAAACGAGGAATCCACCAGCATGTCCGACAAACGGCGCAGGTAGGATTTGTACGCGCTGGTGGCGTCCGGCGGACGGGGTCGGTTCAGGCCCTGAGCCATGGCCGATCGGTCGGCCCCAAAAGTCTTCACAGCTTCCGGCGGCACGTTGGCAAACAGCTCCGTCATCCCCGGTTTTTGCATGTTGTAGCCCATGGCCGCCCAGAACAGGGTGTTGTCCGCCCACTGGGCCAGCGTGCGCGTCAGGCCCTTTTGACCATCGGGGTACAGGCTGGGCGTGGGTTGCAGGTGCTCCAGCACCTCACAAATCAGGGCGGTGTCGCAATAAATGTCCGAGCCGATTTGCAGCACCGGTGTCTTGCGGTAACCGCCGGTGAGCGCGGTCAAATCCGGCTTGGGCATCACCGTCGGGATGATCACCGACTGCCAGGCCAGCTGTTTGAAGCCCAGCACCGCGCGGATTTTCTCCGAGAACGGTGACATCGGGTAATGGTGCAGGATCAGATCAGGCATGGGGTTCCTTTAAGCAGACGGGCCAAACAAGCGCTTGATGCTCAATCTATCAGCTTCACCAGTTGTTTGCCGAAGTTCTTGCCTTTGAGCAGTCCCAAAAAGGCCTCTGGCGCACGTTCAATGCCTTGGGCAATGGTTTCACGACCGCGAAGCTGGCCTTTGGCAACCAGTGTGCCAAGTTCCTTGAGGGCTTCGGGCCAGACCTTCATGTGTTCGCTGACGATGAAGCCCTCAATCTTGAGACGGTTCACCAGAATCAGAGCCGGGTTGGCCATGGGCAGCGGCGCGCCGTTGTAGCCAGCAATCATGCCGCACACGGCGATACGGCCAAAGGCGTTCATGCGCAACAACACCGCATCCAGAATCATGCCCCCGACGTTCTCAAAGTAGCCGTCAATGCCATCCGGGCAGGCGGTCTTGAGTGCCTTGGACAGGGAGCCAACATTGGAGTGAACCTTGTAGTCGATGCACTCGTCAAAACCAAGCTCATCCACCGCGTATTTGCATTTATCGGGACCACCGGCAATGCCCACCACGCGACAACCCCGCGCCTTGGCCAGCGCGCCAAAGGCACTGCCCACGGCACCGGTGGCTGCGCTGATCACCATGGTTTCGCCTGCTTTTGGGTCGATGATTTTGACCAAACCGTACCACGCTGTGACACCGGGCATACCCACGGCACCCAGGTAAGCGCTCAAGGGAATGTGGGTGGTGTCCACCTTGCGCAAGGCCCCAGGTTCGTCGGCATTGACCACGCTGTACTGTTGCCAGCCGCCCATGCCCACCACTTTGTCACCCAGTGAAAATTGGGGGTGTCTACTCTCAAGCACTTCGCCCACCGTGCCACCGATCATGACCTCACCCAAGGCTTGCGCAGCGGCATAGCTTTTGCTGTCGTTCATGCGTCCGCGCATGTAGGGATCCAGGCTCAAGTAGTGGTGACGCACCAGCACCTGGCCGTCGGCGAGTCCTGGCGTGGGACGACTGACGAGTCTGAAATTGTTTTCGAGCGCATCACCGGTGGGACGGCTGTCCAAAACGATTTGAATGTTGGTTGGCATATCAAGTACTCCTGTAAATTGAGTCTGAAACAATAGCTGTAAATTAAGTATTTACGAGGGCCACAAGGAAATAACACCTAAAGCAATAGGTTCATGTTCAACCCGCGGGGGCATTCAACGGCTGGCTGCTTTTCGGACCGGTGGGCAGACGGCGGATGTATTTGAACGTGCCGGTGGCGTGGGCGCAAGGCTTGCCATGGTCATCGAACACCGTGGCCTCGGTAAACGCCAGCGTGGCGGTACGGTGTATCAAGCGACCGCGTGCAGTGAGATGACCGCGAGACGGCTGCATGAAGCTGGTTTTCATCTCAATGGTGACGACGCCCATGTCCACCAGGTCGGCCCGCGCAGCCATGGCCATGGTGATATCCAGCAGCGTCATCACCGCACCCCCATGCACCACGCTGTAGGAGTTCAGGTGCTCGTGCTGGGGTGCGTAGGTGATTTCGGACTGGCCATCGGCGCACACCGTCAGCACAAAACCCAGGTGTTTGGCAAATGGAATTTCAACGCCAAAGTCGGTGGTGGGCAAAGTAAGGGGCATTCAGCCTCCGATCAGTGCGCTGACACCGCCGTCCACCGCCAGGTATTGCCCGGTGATGTGTTTGCCCGCGTCGCTGGCAAACAGCAGGGTGATGCCTTTGAGGTCTTCGTCGTCGCCCAGGCGTTTGAGCGGTGCGCCCGCAGCCAGGCGGTCTTCACCCAATGCCGCCAAGGTGCCCGCCGTCATCTTGCTGGGGAAAAAGCCCGGGCAAATGGCGTTGACGTTGATGCCGTACTGGCCCCATTCACACGCCAACGCTCGGGTGAAGTTGATCACCGCGCCCTTGCTGGTGTTGTACGCCAGTGTGTTCATGCCCGCCGGGTTGCCGCCCAGCCCGGCAATCGAGGCCACGTTGATGATGCGCCCACCGCGCCCAATCATGCTTTGCTTGCCGATGAGCTGACTGAGCAAAAAATAGCCGCGCACATTCAGGTTCATCACCTTGTCCCAACTGGATACCGGGTGGTCTTGCGCCGGCGCGCCCCATGTTGCACCGGCGTTGTTGACCAGAATGTCCACATCACCCATGCGCTGCAGGGTTTCACTCACCAGTTTTTGAATGTCGGTTTCCGCTGCGCAATCGGCCGCCACCCAGCGTGCGTCAATGCCAACAGCTTGCAGTTCAGCCGTGGCCGCTTCGAGTTCATCCGCCTTGCGTGCACTGAGCATGATGCGTGCGCCCGCCTCGCCCAGCGCATGGGCCATCTGCAGGCCCAACCCGCGCGAGCCACCGGTGATCAAGGCGGTCTTGCCGGTCAGGTTAAAAAGTTGTTGTGTGGTACGGGTCATGGTCTGGTTTTCTATGAAACGGTATGTGCCGAAGTGGGTCATTCTGCAGGAATTTTGTCAAGTCAACCTGCCTGAATGTCGCCCGAGCGATAGGCCCACCGGTTTGAAACTCGACCGATTCAAAATAAGCCTGACGCAATGTTGATGGTGAGCGCCAGCAGCGTGGTGTTGAAAAAAAACGCCAATACACAATGCAAGGTGCCGTTTCGGCGCATTTTCCGGCTGGTGAAGCTCACATCGGCCGTTTGTGCGGAAGTACCAATGATGCAAGCGAAGTACAAAAAATCGCCGTAATCGGGCGCAGGTTCACCAGGAAACTCCAGGCCACCATGGCACCCATGGTGGTCTGGCATGTAGAAATCGTGTGCGTAATGCAGCGCAAACTCGACCTGGGTGAAGGCCCACGAGGTAACGATGGTCAACGCGGCCAAAGCCACATGGGCGTAGCGCAGCGACCCTGTCAGGTTCTTGACCACAGCCAATTCAGCCACGATGGCAGCCACACACATCAGTGCGGCTGTGAACACCAGTATCAGCACCATCAGGCGGCCATCATCGTGCGCCAGGGCACGGGTTCGCATGCGCTCGTGGCTTGAGCCAAACATCATTTCGATGGCCAGAATCAGGTACAAACCAGCCCCCATGTTCCAGCCGATGATGATTTTGGTAGCCCACTGCTGCGCCCACTGGGATGGCAGAAAAAGGGTGATCATCAGCCCCACCAGCAAGCAGATAAACAAGCGCGGCCGCGCCATGACCACCCTCACCCCATAAGGCATGGGCTTCACGGAATGATCAGGAGTTTTTGTCATATGCAAAGTCTGTGCGGTGGTGAAGCCGCATTATTGCGCCGCGTAGGACATCGTCACCGTCCAGAGCCGCGGGTGCAACCACAAATGCGCCACCCGCCGTCAGAACGCGTCCTCAGCCATCTCTGAACAGGTGCGATCCCGACTTGCCGCCACCTGCAGCCAAGCCCCAATCTTGGGCAGCTCATAGTGATAAAAATAGGCTGCAGCCCTCGATTTACCTTCATTAAAAGCTGGATCTTCAATAGCGCCATGGCGTTGCGCCGCAAGTGCCACATCCAACCATATCCAGGCCAGCACGGTGTGCCCAAACGCCTGCATGTAGGGCACCGCGTTGGCCAAGGCCTCTGCCGGGTTGCCGGTGGCCCAGGCGGCTTGGGTGGCTGCGCCCACCTGGTGCAAGGCAGATGCCAGTGCGGAGGCATGGTCGGACAGCTGTGGCACCTGTTTGGCCTGTTGGACTGTGACAGCAATGCGTGCAGCCAGCAGTTGCAGCCCACGGCCGTTTTCCATCAGCACCTTGCGCCCGAGCAAATCCATGGCCTGAATGCCGTGTGCACCTTCGTGGATCATGTTCAGGCGGTTGTCGCGCCAGTACTGTTCCACCGGGAAGTCGCGCGTGTAGCCGTAGCCGCCGTGCACCTGGATGGCCAGGCTGTTGGCTTCCAGACACCATTCGCTGGGCCAGCTTTTGGCAATCGGGGTCAGCACTTCCAGCAACAGGCGTGCCTCGTCAGCGGCTTGCGGCGTGGCGGTGTGTTGTTCGTCCACCAGCCGGGCGCAATAGAGTTCCAGCGCCAGTGCGCCTTCCACGTAGGCTTTTTGCGCCAGCAGCATGCGTTTGATGTCCGCGTGTTCAATCAAGCGCACCGGTTGGCTGCTGGGGTCTTTGTTGGAAAGCGCCCTGCCCTGCGTGCGGTTTTTGGCGTAGTCCAGCGCGGCCTCATACCCCGCATAGCCGAGCATGGTGGCGGCCATGCCGACACCAATACGGGCCTCGTTCATCATGTGGAACATGCATTGGAGCCCTTTGCCGGGCTGCCCCACCAGATAACCCACGGCACCAGACTGGCCGTCCACCGGGTACTTGCCTTCGCCAAAGTTGAGCAAGGTGTTGGTGGTGCCACGCCAGCCGCATTTGTGGTTCAGCCCCGCCAAGGCCACGTCGTTGCGTGC
>CAIOAQ010000083.1 GCA_903856025.1 uncultured beta proteobacterium | reverse complement strand
TGAAGATGCGGCAGCATTTATCATGACCTATGCCACTTCGCACCATGCGCTGGTGGACCGCGGTCAACTCAAGGCAGGGGAAACAGTCTTGGTATTGGGTGCGGCAGGCGGTGTCGGCACTGCCGCCATACAGATCGCCAAAGCCTGTGGTGCACGCGTCATCGCGGCAGCATCCACCGACGAAAAATGCGAGCTGTGCCAACGCCTTGGGGCAGATGCCACCGTCATCTACAGCCACACCGACTTGCGCGAAGCCCTTAACACCCTCACTGCAGGTCAAGGCCCGGACGTGATTTACGACCCGGTGGGTGGCGACCTGGCAGAGCCTGCCTTTCGCTCCATCGCCTGGCGTGGACGGTATTTGGTGGTGGGATTTGCCGCTGGCCCTATCCCTGCCCTGCCCTTGAATTTGCCGCTTCTCAAGGGCGCATCCATCGTTGGTGTGTTCTGGGGCGATTTTGCCAAACGTGAACCCAAAGCCAACTCCTTGATGATGCACGAGTTGGCCGAGTGGTACTTGCAGGGCAAGATCAAACCGGTGATTGACCACATCTTGCCCATGGCCGAGTTAAAAACAGCTTACGCCCTGATGGCCTCACGCAGCGTCAAGGGCAAGCTGGTACTGATTAACTAAATCGACCAGCTGCGCTTCAGTTCCAGTTTGCGGCCCATGAATGCTACCTCGGGATCACAAACTTGGACACTTCACGCAAACGCCCTGGGCTGTCCAGCGACTCAATCGTGAAATGAATTTCGTGCGAACCAGGTTGGTCTGCCTCCGGCGGCACCTGCACCCGCACGGGCACCCAGCGCGCCTTTGTCGCATCCAAGCTTAAGGTGTCATTGGAGGTGATCTGGATGCCGGGCAAGCCATCGACCGAAATTTTGTACCGCTGCGAACGTTCAGTCGCATTCATCACCTGGATGCTGTAAACGTTTTCGATGTTGCCCGCCTCCACCATCCGAGCCATCACGCCGCGGTCCCGCACCACGTCTGCCTTGAACGGCGTGCGCGTGGCCAGACTGACAAAAATGGCCAACACGATCGCAGTCAGAATGGACATGTAAACCAGTACCCGTGGCCTGAACAACCGTTTGATGATTTGATCTCGGGTCCAATGGTTGTTCATGGCATTTTCGGTAGAGTACTTGACCAAACCTCTTGCGTAACCGACCTTGTCCATCACGGTGTCGCACACATCGGCGCAAGCGCCACAGCCAATACACTCGTATTGCAGCCCATTGCGGATGTCGATCCCTGTCGGGCACACCTGAATGCACAAGCTGCAGTCCACACAGGCTCCCAGCTGAAGTTGCGTCAAATCCGCTTTTTTGGAGCGTGCGCCACGTGGCTCGCCGCGCTCTGCGTCATAGGTCACGATCAGGGTGTCTTTGTCGAACATGGCACTTTGGAAACGTGCGTAGGGACAAATGTGTTTGCATATCTGTTCGCGCATGTATCCGGCGTTGCCATAGGTGGCAAACCCATAAAAAAAGACCCAGAAAAACTCCCATGCCGCCAGTTGCCCTCCTAAAAAAGCCCCCGTCATTTCCCGCATCGGCACAAAATAGCCCACGAATGTAAAACCCGTCCAAAAAGCAAATGCGATCCAAACCACCTGTTTGGCGGCTTTGCGGCCAAACGTCTCAACGGTCATCGGACCTTCGTCACGGCGGATGCGGGCCGAACGATCGCCTTCTATTTTTTTCTCAAACCACAGGAAAATTTCGGTATACACCGTTTGCGGGCAGGCATAACCACACCACAAGCGTCCAGCCAGTGCAGTGAACAAAAACAGCGACAGTGCGGAGATGATCAACATGCCGGTCAAGTAGATGAAGTCTTGCGGATACAGCACCAGGCCGAAGATGTAGAAGCGACGCACACTCAAGTCGAACAGCACCGCCTGGCGTTGACCCCACTCCAGCCAAGGCAATCCATAAAACACAATCTGGGTCACCCACACCATGATCCACCGCCAATTGCTGAATACACCGGTCACACTGCGCGGGTATATTTTTTGATGCGGTGCGTACAGCGAGATCAACTCTTCGTCTGGCTGAGCGATGGCTATCGGTATTACTCTTTGGTCGTCTCGGTTTTTATGGCTCATCGTGGGGTCCTCAAACGTTGGAAACAGTCGCTTTTATTTCAGGCAAAGATGCCATTTGGGTCAGAAATTCATCACGCGTCAATTTTGCAAACAAAGGGTGCCACCGTCTTTGTTCCAAAACGGTCGTCACCGCACGGGCGCGTTGTTCATGCGCAGCGAACAGCAGGGTCTCATCCGGTAAGGTGAACACCCGTTGGGTCACGCTGTCCCACACACTTTCAGGCACCGCAGGGCGGGGCTGCATGGGACAAGCCGCCACCGACAGCAAGTCGCCGCAGAACAAACGATCGCGCCACATAAAACTCAAACAATGGCAGGTATGGCCGGGTGTTGCCAGCACACGCATCACTTCATTGCCAAAAGGCAGTGCTGCGCCATCTGTCAACCCCAGTTTAGACAAACCGTCACCTTGCACCAGGGGTGCCCTCAACTGCAGCAGCTGTTCTCGTTCCTGAGGCTGCAATGCATCATGGTGATGGGTACGCAGCACCCATCGCAAACGCAAATCCCGCTCGGCCAGCAACGCCAGCAGCAACTGCAAATCCGTCCCATGCGGATCGATCAGAATGGCCTCGCGGGCATCCTGATCCGCCAGCAAATAGGTCAAATTTTCTGAACTGTCGTTGCTCAAAATTCTGAAGTACACACCGTTCTTTCGAAAGTTGTCATGAGTAGTCCCGCACAGCGGTTCCCTTGATGGGTTGGTCTGTCAAAACAATACCAAGAATCATGCCAGTCAAGATCATTTAAAAATGTT
>CAIOAQ010000082.1 GCA_903856025.1 uncultured beta proteobacterium | reverse complement strand
CGCTGTGGTTCATCTTGCCCGCGGTGTCGCTGAAGATGCGCAGTTTGAGAATTTTTGCCAGCAGTTTGTCACTCTCGGCGGTGGTGTCGCCCCGTTCTGCACAGATCAGCACCAGCAAGCCAGCCCCAATTTCACCTGCGATCTCGCCGCCGATGGTGACGCGCGCCTGGCTGACACGCTGCAACAGCGCCATCATGTGATGGCGATGCTCAGGCGCATCCACACTGCTGATGCGATGGCGGACAGATCGGGTTGACGTATCATCTTTTTAAATATTGACCTCATCGTTATTTTCATTGATTTGTAATTCATGAAATCTTGGTTCAAACGGCACCTCAGTGCGGGTATTTTGCTGTCCTTGGGGGTGCTGGTTGCTGGCATCGCTGCATCCTTGGCGAGTGCATTTTGGCTGAACCAGCGCATGCAGTCGCAAACACAAGCTGAATACGAGCGGTTGGTGGATCGAACTGCTGCTGAAATCACGCGACGCTTGCTGCTGCCCGTCAGTGGGCTCAACGGGATGCGGGCCATGTACGTGGCAAACCAGGAGGTCACCCACGACGAGTTTGCTGACCACGTGTTCTCTCGCGACCTGATGTTGGAGTTTCCTGGTGTGCGCGGGTTTGGTTTCATTGAGCGGGTTGAGCGTGACGCACTGGGTGTTTTTTTGAACAGGGTGCGCGGCGACGATGCACCAGAATTTGCCGTGCGTACGCTGGATGACCCCGCTGAAACGCTTTATCTGGTTACACACATCGAGCCTGCGGTGGACAACATCGGCACACTGGGACTGGATGTGGGGTCTGAGGCGCGCAGGCGGCACGCGATCGAGCAAGCCATCGATGCTGCCGAGCCCACCATGACCGCGCCCATCACGCTGGTTCAAAACGACGGTAAGACACCAGGGGTGCTGATGTATGTGCCGGTCTACAAAAAAGCGGCACGGCTCAATTCAGCCACCGAGCGCCGGGACGCATTGCGAGGCGTGATTTATGCCCCCATCGTGTTGGATGAACTGCTCGCAGGTATTGACCTGGTGGCACAAAACGACTTGGTGATCAAGCTCACGGACGCCACGAATGGGCAATCGAAGGGCAACCTGTTGTTTCAAAATGGATTGACCAGCGGCCAGTTTTTTCATTCTGATCAGAACTTGAATGTGCTCGGGCGACAGCTCAGTTTGCAAACCAGTGGGACCAGCAGTTTTGAGACCCGAGTCGATCACTTGCAACCCGTAATGATCGGGCTCAGCGGCATCATTGCCAGCACGTTTTTGGCCTTGTTGTTGTTGCAGCAAGCACACGGTAGGCAGCGCGCCGAAACACTGGCGCGCAATATGACGAAAGACCTGCAACGTCTGGCGCTGGTGGCACAAGAAACGTCCAACGCCGTCATCATCACGGATGTCCAGCGGAAAATTACCTGGGTGAACCCCGGTTTTGAACGCATATCAGGTTACAGCGCAGAGGAAGCGTTGGGCCGCTCGCCCGCTTTTTTGCAAACCGAACAGACAGACCTGGCCACCGTCGAACGTATGCGCCAGGCGATGGCGTCCGGACAGAGTTTTCATGGCGAGCTACTTAATCGCAGCAAGCAGGGCGTTGACTATTGGATTGAGCTGGAAATTCAGGCTTTACATGGCAAAGAGGGGCAGATCAATGGTTTCATGGCGATTGAATCTGACATCACCGAGCGGCGCATGGCCCAGGCCCAATTGGAAGCCGTTTTGCGTGACAACAACGCCTTGCTCAGCACACTGGACTTGCTGGGCATTGTGTCGATGGCCGACCGCGCGGGCAACATTATTCAGGTCAACGATGCGTTTTGCGATATCAGCGGCTATGCACGCGAGGAGTTGATGGGGCAAAACCATCGCATTCTCAAGTCAAGCGTGCAGGACGAGGCCTTCTGGGCCGCGATGTGGGAAACCGTTGCTTCAGGCAGACCTTGGCGCGGTGAAGTGTGTAACCGAGCCAAGAACGGCACGCTGTACTGGATAGATACGTTTGTCTCGCCTTTCGTAGACGACGATGGCATGGTGGAGAAATACGTCTCCATTCGCATTGACATCACGGCACGCAAAGCTGCTGAGGCGTTGGCAAAACGCAACGCGGACTTGTTGCACGGTGCCATTGACACGATTGACGAAGCGTTTGTGTTGTATGACCCGGACGATCGGCTGGTGATGTGCAACGAAAAGTACCGACAGTTTTACCGGAAAACCGCCGATTTGATCCACGTGGGCACCCGTTTTGAAGACATCCTGCGCGAGGGCGCGAAGCGAGGGCAGTACAACGTGCCTTCAGGGAAAATTGACGAATGGGTGGCTCAGCGCCTGATTGCCCATCACAGTGGCAAGACCAATTTGGTTCATAAACTCGACGACGGACGCAGCATCAAAGTGGTTGAACGCCGCATGCCTGACGGCCATACGGTTGGTTTTCGCACCGACATCACCGAGTTGATTGACGCCACCGAAGCTGCGCAGACGGCATCGACTTCAAAAAGCCAGTTTTTGGCCAACATGAGCCATGAAATTCGCACCCCCATGAACGCAATTTTGGGGATGCTCATGCTGCTGAGAAAGACCGAGCTCACCCCCAAGCAAGCAGATTACGCGGCCAAAAGCGAAAGCGCAGCACAGTCGTTGTTGGGTTTGCTCAATGACATTTTGGATATTTCCAAGGCCGAAGCTGGCAAGATGACCTTGGATCCGCAGCCGTTTGGCTTGCAGCAGCTGATGAGCGACGTGCAAGTCATTGTGAACGCCTACATTGGTAACAAACCGGTGGAACTGCGACTGGAGCCAGCAGCCTGCTTGCCCGCGAGTGTGGTGGTGGATGCATTGCGACTCAAGCAAGTCTTGATCAATTTATGTGGCAATGCCGTTAAGTTCACACCACAGGGCGAGGTCTCCCTGTCTGTTGACGCGGTCGACCAGACTGCCACCCAGGTGCTGCTGAAGTTTGCCGTCCAAGACAACGGCATTGGCATTGCGCCAGAAAATCAGGCCAAAATTTTCACTGGCTTCACGCAAGCTGAGGCCTCTACCACGAGGCGTTTTGGCGGTACCGGGCTCGGCTTGGCGATCAGCCAGCGCCTGATCGAGTTGATGGGGGGCAAGTTGGAGCTGCAAAGTGCCTTGGGTCGAGGCAGCCGCTTCTACTTTACCTTGACACTGCCCGTGGCCCCGGACGAAGTTGTGGTCACTTCGTCCATCGTTTCCCAGGTCGCTGGGGATTCCTCCGGTGGCAGTCAAAATGACACCCGCATGCTGGTGCCTGATCAGTCACGCTTGTCGGGCATGCGAATTCTGGTTGCGGAAGACAATTTTGTGAACCAGCAAATTGCCAATGAATTGCTTGAGAGCGAAGGCGCTGTCGTGACCATGGCCAACCACGGTCAGGAGGCGTTGGACCTGATTGCGGCGGCAGTCGAGCCGTTCGACGTGGTGCTGATGGACATGCAAATGCCGGTGATGGACGGCTTGACGGCAACCCGTGAGATTCGCAAAACGATGAATGCCGCCACGCTGCCGATCGTGGCCATGACTGCCAATGCCATGGAAACCGACCGCGAGGCCTGTCTGGCGGCCGGCATGAATGACCATGTGGGCAAGCCGTTCAATCTGGCGCATTTGGTGCAGGTGCTCAGACAAGTCACCGGACGTGGTCGGTAGATTTGTTGAGCAGAATGCTATAAAAATAAAAGCATCTTGTGCCCTATTTATGGGGGCTAGAGGCCTGTATGGCTATATTATTCAGAACTTCAGGCCAGCGTGACGCGGGCAAATTTGCGTTTACCGACCTGCAACACATAGGTGCCAGCGCCCAATTTCAGGCCTTTGTCGCTGATTGCGCTGGAGTCCACCCGCACCCCACCGCCGTCAATCAGGCGGTTGCCTTCGCCGCTGGAGGCGGCCAAACCGGCAGCCTTCAGCAAGGCACCGATGCCCATGGATGTGCTGCCTTCACCCAGCGGCAACGTCAGTTCGGCAATTTCATCGGGAATGCCGCCTTTGCTGCGGTTGATGAAATCCTGTTCCGCGGCTTCAGCTGCTGCTGCATTGTGAAAGCGTGCCGTGATCTCTTTGGCCAGCGCGACTTTGGCATCTTTAGGGTTGCGTCCCGCAGCCACTTCGGCCTTCAGGGTGGCAATGTCAGCCTCAGATTTGAAGCTCAACAGCGTGTACCAGCGCCACATCAACACGTCGGAAATGCTCAAGACCTTGGCAAACATGGTGTTGGCCTCTTCGCTGATGCCGATGTAGTTGCCCTTGCTCTTGGACATTTTCTCTACGCCGTCGGTGCCTTCCAGCAGTGGCATGGTCAAAATGCACTGCGGTTCCTGGCCATATTCGGCTTGCAAATGGCGTCCCACCAGCAGGTTGAATTTTTGGTCAGTTCCGCCCAACTCCAGGTCGCTTTTGAGGGCCACCGAGTCGTAACCCTGCATCAATGGGTACAAAAACTCGTGCACGCTGATGGGGGTGCCGGCGTGAAAACGGTCATGAAAGTCGTTGCGCTCCATCATGCGCGCCACGGTGTACTTGGCCGCCAGCTGGATCATGCCGCGTGAACCCAGCGTGTCGCCCCATTCGCTGTTGTAACGGATTTCGGTCTTGCTGGGGTCCAGCACCATCGAGGCCTGGCGGTAATAGGTTTGGGCATTGACCTCGATCTGCTCGCGGGTCAATGGGGGGCGCGTGGTGTTGCGCCCGGACGGGTCACCGATGAGGGATGTGAAGTCACCGATCAAAAAAATCACGGTGTGGCCCAGATCCTGCAATTGGCGCATCTTGTTGAGCACCACGGTGTGGCCGATGTGGATGTCGGGTGCCGTCGGGTCCAGCCCCAACTTGATGCGCAGTGGCGTGCCGGTGGCCTCGGAACGGGCCAATTTTTTGATCCAATCGTCCTGCGGAATCAGCTCTTCGCAACCGCGAAGTGTGACGGCAAGTGCTTCTTTGACACGATCTGTTACTAAAGAGGGGATGGTCTGAGGCTGGGTCATAGGGTTTGCATGGAGAGCGGTCAAAAAAGCCGGGTTTATACTCTAAAGATTGTTGTGTTGCGATTCTAAGTGGCGGCCAAGGGCCTGGATCTGACACTTATTTTTCGCAACTGTGGTGTCTTTCAGACATTTCACCGATCCGGATTTTTTTAGATGACCCCATTTCTTTCAGCTGGACAAGCCGTCGCCTTGTCCCTCGGGCGTTGGCTGGCCCGCCATCACATGGGTGTGACTGGCTCTGTCGCCGCATTGATGCTTGTCGCTGGTGGCGGTGCTTACGCGCTGGCTTCTCTGGCACCCGACGCTTCGGATTTGCCTGTGCATCAAGTGATGCAAACGGTTCAGCCCCTGGCTTTGCCGGATGTTGCCACAGACAGTGCCGCCGCGTTGGTGCTCTACCGCACCGACAGCACGCGTTCTACAGACACTGCAGACACCTTGCTCAAGCGCTTGGGCGTGGATGACGCACCGGCCGCGGCTTTTTTGCGCAGTGACCGCATCGTTCAGCAGTTGCTGCTGGGCCGCCAAGGCCGACAAGTCAATGTGCAAACCCAGGCTGACCACAGCCTGAGCCAGCTGACGGCGCGCTGGACCACCGATACCGAAGGTGAGTTCAAGCGCTTGGTGATCGAGCGCACGGCGCAGGGCTTCACTTCACGCATCGAGACCGCACCCTTGGTGGCTACTTCGCGGTTGGTCAGCGGCACCATCCGGTCGTCGTTGTTTGCGGCTGCCGATGAAATTGGCCTGCCTGATGTGGTTGCGACGCAGATGGCCGAAATTTTCTCGGGCGATATCGATTTTCGCCGTGCCCTGCGCAAAGATGACCGATTTAATCTGGTTTATGAAGTGCTTGAAGGGGACGGCGAGCCCTTGCGCACCGGGCGCGTGTTGAGCGCCGAATTTGTCAATGCTGGCAAGACCTTTCAGGCCATGTGGTTCCAGGCTCCTGGTCAAGTGGCCTCTGGCGCGGTGGCCAAGGGCGGTTATTACACGCTGGATGGCAAGAGCTTGCGTCGCGCATTCTTGAGCTCACCGGTCGCGTTTTCGCGTGTCAGCAGCGGGTTTTCAATGCGTTTTCACCCGATTTTGAAGCAGTGGCGTGCACATCTTGGGACCGACTTTGCGGCGACAACGGGCACGCCCGCGCGTACCGTGGGTGACGGTGTGGTTGAATTTGCCGGTGTACAGAACGGGTATGGCAACGTGATTTTTGTCAAGCACAGCAACAACACAGAAACTGTGTATGCCCACCTCAGCAAAGTGATGGTCAAGCGGGGCCAAAACGTCAGCCAGGGCCAAACCATCGGACTGGTGGGGTCTACCGGTTGGGCCACCGGGCCGCACCTGCATTTTGAAGTGCGGGTGGGGGGTGTGCAGCGTGATCCGATGAAGATGGCACAGCAGAGCGAAACTGTGCCGGTACCGTCCAACCTTCTGCCGCAATTCCGATTGGCTGCGAGCCAGGTTAAGGTGGAGTTGCAGGCTGCAGCCACTCTGGACGCCGCACGGTTTGACTAGCCCCTGAATCTGCGTCCCGGTGTGGTGCACTTGCGCACGCCGTGTTCGCAGATGAGGGCCCCCAGCGCCGCATGTCCGAGCACTACATTGGTTTGATGTCTGGCACCTCGCTGGATGGGGTGGATGGCGTTCTGGTGGACTTGGCTGGCCCCGGTTTACAGGTGATCGCCAGCGCCTCGCAGTCGTTTGAGCCAGCCTTTCGCGCTGAATTGCTGGCCCTCAACACCCCGGCTGACAACGAATTGCACCGCGCCGCGCTGGCGGGCAGCACCCTGGCAGCAAGATACGCCAGCGTGGTTGGTGCGCTGCTGGCGCAAAGTGCCCCACTGGGCATCGGTGCCAACGACATCCGGGCCATTGGGGCGCATGGCCAGACGGTGCGCCACCAGCCGCAGCGCCGCTCCAGCCTGCCCGACGGCTTGGGCTACACCCTGCAATTGAACAATCCGGCGCTGCTGGCTGAACTCACCGGCATCGATGTGGTGGCGGACCTGCGCAGCCGCGATGTGGCGGCCGGTGGCCAAGGGGCACCTCTGGTCCCGGCTTTTCATCGCCGTGTGTTTGGTCGGTCGGATGCCTCGGTGGCGGTATTGAATCTGGGCGGAATCTCCAACCTGAGTGTGTTACCCGCTGACCCGACTGCGCCGGTGTTGGGATTTGACTGCGGCCCCGGCAATGCGCTGATGGATGCCTGGTGTCAGCGCCATACCGGGCAGGATTTTGACGATGCGGGTGCTTGGGCAGCGTCTGGCCACTGCTTGCCAGATTTGCTGGCGAGCTTGCTCGATGACCCCTATTTTTCAATGCCACCCCCAAAAAGTACCGGACGCGACCTGTTCAGCTTGAAGTGGTTGCAATCCAAGCTGCAGGGCTTTGATCACGCTCGCTCTCAGGATATCCAGGCCACATTGGCTGAATTGACTTGTACCCCTTGTATTGATTGCGTAAACAGCTATGCTAAAGATAGCATCGAATTGATTGTTTGCGGCGGTGGCGCATTCAACCAGCACCTGTTGCGGCGTCTGCAGGCTGGGTTACCCAAGCTGGAGGTTTGTACGTCAGCGGCGCACGGACTGGTACCCTTGCAGGTGGAAGCGGCCGCCTTTGCCTGGCTGGCGCACCAGACGGTCAATCGCCTGCCCGGCAACCTGCCCAGCGTCACGGGTGCCAAGGGGCCGCGTATTCTGGGGGCGATTTACCCGGCGTGATGGCTACCGACGATCAGTTGAGGACAGAGCTTGCACACTACGTGTAGCTGCGGTCTGTCCCGCAAAGTTATTGGAAGGCCACCTCGGCAAAACTGCGCAATTTGCGGCTGTGGAGCTGGTTAACCCCTTCTGCGCGCAGCAGCTCCAGGGCGCGAATGCCAATGCGCAGGTGCTGATCGACCCGCTCACGGTAGAAGTGGTTGGCCATGCCTGGCAGCTTGATTTCGCCATGCAGCGGTTTGTCGCTGACGCATAAAAGCGTGCCATAAGGCACCCGAAAACGAAAACCGTTGGCCGCAATGGTGGCGCTTTCCATGTCCAGTGCCACCGCGCGGCTCTGGCTAAAGCGGCGTTGCGGGCCGTTGTCGGGCAGCAGTTCCCAGTTGCGGTTGTCGGTGGACGCCACGGTGCCGGTGCGCATGATGCTTTTGAGCGCCGCGCCTTTGAGCTGGGTCACTTCCGACACGGCGGACTCCAGTGCCACCTGGACTTCTGCCAGCGCCGGAATCGGCACCCACAGCGGCAATTCTTCGTCCAGCACATGGTCTTCACGCACATAGGCGTGGGCCAGCACATAGTCGCCCAACTGCTGGGTGTTGCGCAGCCCCGCGCAATGGCCCAGCATGACCCAAGCGTGGGGACGCAGCACGGCGATGTGGTCGGTCATGGTTTTGGCGTTGGCCGGCCCCACACCGATATTGACCATGGTGATGCCGCTGCCGTCCGGGCGCACCAGATGGTAGGCCGGCATTTGGGGCAGGCGGGGAGGGGCTTTACCAAGCGCATCGCCGGGCTGTGCGGCCAAGCCCGTGCGGCGTGTCACGACGTTCCCTGGCTCGACGAATGCGATGTATTCACTGGCGGCGTCCCCCATGGATTCGTGGCCTAGACGAACGAATTCATCAATATAGAACTGGTAATTGGTGAACAGCACAAAGTTCTGAAAATGCTCGGGCGCGGTGCCGGTGTAGTGGCGCAGACGCTGCAACGAGTAGTCCACGCGGGGCGCGGTGAACAGCGACAAAGGCTGAGGCTCACCGTCACGAGGCTCATAGGTGCCATTGGCAATGCCATCGTCCATGGCCGCCAGGTCCGGCAGGTCAAACACATCGCGCATGCGCTGGCGGCGGTCGAAGCTCAGGTTGCCTTCGACGTGGTCGTTGTCGCCAAAGGAAAAGTGCACAGGAATCGGCTGGTTGCTGGTGCCTACTTCAAGTTCCACATCGTGGTTGTCCAGCAGCAGTCTGAACTGCTCAAAGTAGTATTTGGCATACAGGTCGGGGCGGGTCAGCGTGGTTTCAAATCGGCCGGTGCCTGCAACAAACCCATAACTCAAGTGTGTTGAGGTGGCTGAAGGCTGGCGCGCCGTGGTGTGCGTTTGTACCCGCACGAAGGGGTAGCAGGCACGGGCATGGCCGGGCAATTCGTCACCCGCTACATAACGTTGCATGGCCAGGCGCAGGTGGGCAATGCTGTTGTCGTAAATCAGGCGCGCCTGGGCCAGGGCCGCCGCCGGGTCGGTGAAGCGCATCGGCGCAATGAAGGGGGGTAAGTAAGGCATGAAGCTATTGTTTCACGTTGGTTTGACCTCATCATGACAGGGTTTGTGGGCAAGGCAAAAATGCCATACTCATGCGTCAAAAAATGAAGTTGAGAATGTAGAGATGCTGAAATTTACCTGTTGCAATGAAGTCCGCCAATTTTCTGAAGCCCGTCAAGCCCAGCTGCTGCGCGGCATTGTGCGGGGGTTCGAGCGTGAATGTTTGCGGGTTGACACCACCGGGCAGTTGGCAAGAACCCCCCATCCGGCCCGCCTGGGCTCCAAGCTGACCCATCCGTGGATCACCACCGACTATGCCGAGGCTTTGCTCGAATTCATCACGCCGCCTTCCACAGAACCAGCGTATCCGTTGGCGTTTCTGAAAGACATTCACCGTTTCAGTGCCCAGCAACTCGGTGGCGAATACCTGTGGGCCGGTTCCATGCCGTGCCGAATCGGGCCCGACAAAGACATTGCCATTGCAGATTACGGAAGCTCCAATGCGGCACGGTTCAAGATGGTGTACCGCGAAGGACTGGGGCTGCGCTACGGCCGTGCCATGCAGACCATTGCCGGGGCGCACTACAACTGGTCGCTGCCGCAGGATTTCTGGCTGGCCCTTCAAAGTTGCTGTGCAGGTGATGCAGATGTGCAGGGGTTTATCAGCGAACGCTACTTCGGTTTGATCCGCAACTTTTTGCGTTACGGCTGGCTGGTGCCCTACCTGTTTGGCGCGTCACCGGCCCTGTGCAAGTCGTTCCTGCAAGGTCACCCCTCTGATTTGACCGAGCTGGCTCCTGGCACCTTGCATGGTCGGTTTGCCACCAGCTTGCGCATGAGCGACCTGGGCTACCAAAACCACGCCCAGGACAAAATGAGCATCAGCTTCAACTCCTTGGCGGACTATACGCAGGGTCTGGAATCTGCCATTCGCACCTCCGACCCCTATTACGCCGAGCTGGGTGTGCGCGATGGCGACCACTGGAAGCAGATCAGCGACAGCGTGCTGCAGCTGGAAGCCGAGTTCTACGCCCCGATGCGTCCCAAACGTGTCGCGCCCGATGGCATGCGCCCGGCCAAGGCGCTCAAAAACCTGGGTGTGCAATACGTCGAAATGCGTTTGTTTGACCTCAATCCGTTCATCGATATCGGCATTGCGCCGGAACAAAGCCTGTTTGCCGACGTGCTGCTGTTGATGTGCCTGTTTCGTGCCAGCCCGCCCATCAGCTGCCGTGAGCAGGGCGAAAACGACGAAAACAAGCGCCGCGTGGTCACGCGTGGACGCCAACCCGGCTTGCAGTTGCTGGTGTACAACCGTGAGCAGCCCCTGCAGACGCTGGCGCACGAGTTGTTTGACGACATGGCTCCCTTTGCGGCCATGCTCGACACCGCCTATGGTGGCGCACGTTATGCGCAGACCATGCAGACCTTGCGCCAACGCATTGACGAGCCTGACCGCACGCCCTCTGCCCAAGTGGTGGAGGCGGTCAAAAAGCACGGCGGCTACTTTGACTTTGCGTTTGCCCTGTCCAAGGCCCACACCCAAAGCCTGCAGGGGCTAGGCCTGGATGACGCCCTGCAGCGCAAATTCAAAGCCAGTGTGCAGACCTCACTGAGCGCGCAGCAGCAGATTGATGCCGCGCCCGAGGAGCCGTTTGAATCCTACGTCAAGGCCTATTTCGATTGATTGCCAGGGCTGGCAGTCAGACCGTTTTTGCCCATTGCAGAATCGGTTGCAGCACGCTGGCACCCAAGGCTTTGGAGCGTTCGCCGTTCCAGCCGACCAGCGCATCGGGCAGGTTGGCGTTGTCTTTGAACGGCATCTCGATGGTGAAGGCCAGGCAATCAAACTGGTGACCGATCCAGTTGGTGGCCAGCGTCATGTTGACCGCGCCATGCTTGCCGCGTGGGTAGCCGTGGGTGGTCTGGAAGTCTGGGCTGGCTACGAGCCAGTTGGTTTTGAAGCTGTCTTCCATGGCCGCTCTGCGCGGGCTGTAGCTGGCAGTTTCTTCGGTGCCCACCACAAAGTTGTAGGGTAAGCCTTCGTCGCCGTGGGCATCCAGATTCAGGTCCACGCCGATTTCCAACATCTTTTGGCGTACCCAAAACACTTCAGGTGATTTTTCCAAGTTGGGGGTGGCCCATTCACGGTTCAGATTGGCCCCCACCGCGTTGGTGCGCAGGTTGCCGCGCACCGCGCCATCCGGGTTCATGCTGGGCACCACGTAAAACACGCAGCTGTCCAGCAGCACCCGTGCCACCGGGTCGGCTGCGTCGAGCAGACGCTCCAAAAAGCCTTCCACAAACCATTCAGCCATGGATTCGCCGGGGTGTTGGCGGGCGATCAGCCAGACCTTCTTCTTATGCGCCTGGGGTGTGGGCGAGTCGGCGTGGGTCACCTGCAGCAGCATCATGTCGCGGCCATCGACGGTGCTGCCCAAACGCTCCACCACCGCATGTTCGGAGGTACTGACCGAGCCGATCAAATCCAGATGCCGCTCGTGGGAGTAGGGCTCAAAGTAAGCGAAGTAGACACATGATGTCTCGGGTGTGAAATCCACCGTCATCACCTCGCCGTCAAATGCGGTGTCGGTGCGAAACCAGTTCTGGCGGTCATGGCTGTAGGCGATGCGATAGCCGTCCCAACCCTTGGGATAGGCGCTTTGGCCCGCGTTCAAAAACCGCAAACGCACCGGTACACCGGCCGCGCCGTGAAGGCAAAAGTAGAACCACTGGGCAAATTCGCTGGCGTTGTCCGGGCGGATACGGAGCTGGATGTCGGCGGGGTCGGATGCGTCCACGACCTCGATGGCACCGGCATCGAACTGGCTTGAAATGTGAATGGTTGGCATGGAGAAGTCTCCTTCTTGTATAAGAAACAGGGCTCTAGCCCACGTGTATTGAGCGTAAGAAGCTATCAAAAACATAACGCTCTTTCAATGCGATTTTAGTTGTCTTTATTTTTGTAGCCCCCACTCACACTACTGGGACTTCCCACGCAGTCAAGCGAAGTTGGTGGACTTCTTTCCTTGATAACCGGTATTTCTTGCGTTGGCGTGATCAGAAGCTGCTTAAAACGAGGAACAGACTGCACATCTACTGTCGGCCTT
>CAIOAQ010000081.1 GCA_903856025.1 uncultured beta proteobacterium | reverse complement strand
CGGGCCTGGTCGCTGGCGGCAACGTCCAGCCCGACCAGTTCGCCCACGCGCAGGCCACCCCCGTAGAGCAGCTCGACGATGGCGGCGTCACGCGCTTCCAGCCAGGGGTCGGCTTCTGAATTGGCAAAACTGGCCAGTTGCACCGCATCGTCCACGCTCAACGCTTTGGGCAGGGGTTTGGCAGCTTTGGGGGCGCGCACGTCCAGCACCGGGTTGCACGACACCCGCCCTTCACGGCCCAGCCAGATGTAAAAACCGCGCCAGCCCGACAAAATCATGGCGATGCCACGGCCACTGCGCCCCCCACTGTGCATCTGGGCCACCCAACGGCGGATGTGGCTGGGTTGTACTTCCAGCAAGCCCACCCCCGCATGGGTGGCATGGGCGGCGAGTTTTTCCAGATCCAGGGTGTACAGCGCCACAGTGCGCTGCGCCAGTCGCTTTTCAAACCGCACATGGTCCAGATAACGCTGCACCAGCGCGTCCATAGACTTAGGCGCAGCCTGCACCGGGTTCACCGCAGGGGTGTCAACGCAGCGCTGGCCAATTCGGCCACACGGGTCAAAAAGTCGGTGCCCATGGTGCTGTTGAAACGCTGAGCATCGGGGGATGCCAGCACCAACAGGCCAAATGCTGGTGAGGCGTTGCCCACCGGGCCGTCGCGCAAGGGCAGGATGGCCAAGGAGGCCACGGCTTTGGGGTCAGGTAGCCAGTTGATGGCTTCCAGTCCGGTGTTCACGCCACAAAACGGCTCCGTCAGGGACGACACAAACAGCTTGGCATCGTCGCTCACGCCTTGGGCAAATGCCGCACCCTTGTGGCTGGCACTCACGCCCCAAACCTTGATACCCACCTGTGGCACGGTGAATTGATCCGCGAGTTGGCGGGTCATGAGGTCGGGCAGGGTGCCGGTATCGGCGTGTAAAAACAGCGTGCGCGCCCATTGCAGCAGCTTGTCCGATAAAACCATGTTGTCGTTGACGTTGCGGATCATGTCCATGATGCGCAACTCCAGCATTTTGATTTTTTCGCGCAACAGCGTGGCTTGGCGCTCTTGCAGGCTCACCGCGCGCTGGTTGTGCGGGCTGCTGAGCTGAACGCCCGCCAGCAGTTCCGCATGGCGTTCAAAAAAATCTGGCGTATTGGCCAGGTAATTGGCAATGTCGTCTTCGGTGATCGGGTTGTTGATGGCGCTTGGGAACTGGGGGTGGGACATGGTGTGCACGCGTTGGTGGTCGAAGTTAACGGAGGTCTGCAAGGGCACTGGGAATCTCGATGGTGCCCTTGAATACGGTGGTGGCAGGGCCGGTCATCATCACAGGCGACGTGCCGCCTGCCCAGCTGATGGTCAGTACGCCACCATGGGTGTGCACATCGACGACACTGTCCAGTAGCCCGAGCCGGATGCCCGCCACCACCGCAGCGCAGGCACCGGTGCCGCAGGCCAGCGTTTCACCGGCACCGCGCTCAAACACCCGCAGGCGAATCTGGTGGCGGTTTTGCACCTGCATGAATCCGGCGTTGACCCGGTTCGGGAAAAACGGGTGATGTTCGATCAATGGGCCTTGCTGCGACACCGCAGCGCTGTCCACATCGGCCACCAGTTGCACGGCATGGGGGTTCCCCATGGAAACAATTGCTACATAAATCGTATCACTGTACCCTTTGAATTCAAGGGCTAGAGGCCATTTTTCCCATGAACCGTCCGGTTCTGGCTGGGTGAGCACGGGCACAAAAGGAATGCGTGGCAAGTCAAACACCGGCGCGCCCATGTTGACGGTGACGCGCCTGTCAAAGGTCAGCTCGGGTTCGATCACGCCGCTTTTGGTTTGCACCCGAATCGTGTCCTTGGCGGTCAAGCCTGTATCGCGCACAAAGCGGGCAAAACAACGCGCGCCGTTGCCGCATTGCTCCACTTCAGCGCCATCGGCGTTGTGGATGACGTATTCAAAGTCAATGTCCGGGGCGGGGGAGGGGCGCACCGTCAGGATTTGGTCCGCGCCCACGCCAAAGTGGCGGTCAGCCAGGAACCGGTATTGCGCGGTGCTCAGGTTGAAACGGCTCCGGGTTTCATCAAGCACGACAAAGTCGTTGCCTGCGCCTTGCATTTTGGTGAACGGGATGTGCATGGGGAGTGATTATCGGCGAGTGTCGAAATGATCTTTGAGTTTTGTGGCGTGTGTGGAGACTCGGGACGACGCGGCACTCAGCTCCGCGGCTGTCCCCCGCCCTTTGGGCTCCTCCTTGATGCCGCTGCGCTGAATGCCACGCCGACCCGAGTCAAGCAGCATGGTTCTGGGGTATCCATGCAGGGCGTACCAACATGGCTGGAGCCGATGAGATTGGGGTGGATGGTGCAGCGAAATCAAGGAGGAGCCCGCAGGGCGGGGGACATTCGCGGAACCATCCGCTCCAATCTCATCGGTTTCATAAATTTACGCAGCCGGATGTTTGATGGCATTCTTCACCAGCTTATTGGCGACGGCACTTGGGACATCAATGTGGCATTGGTCAGCCAGCTGCATCAGGTACAGCAGCACGTCGGCCACTTCATCGGCAATGTGCTCCTTGGTCGCCGCATCCAGATGCGCCGCCTTGGACTCCTCTGGCGTCATCCATTGAAAAATCTCCGCCAGTTCTGCGGCTTCGACGATCAGCGCGGTGGACAGGTTCTTCGGGGTGTGAAACAACTGCCATTGGCGGGCAGCGGCGAATTCACGCAAGGTGGCTTGAAGCGCTTGGAGGTTCATGGTTGTTCCATTTTTCAGTCGAACGGCGACCAAATCCATTGTCCTGCATGTGTCTCATATCGATGCCCCGAGTGGGATTTCAGCCTGCATAATTTGCCCATGCCACGCCCCACCCAACTTTTGCACCCGAGTCGACCACCGGTGCCGGCCCGTGCTGCCGCCACCGTGCTGCTATTGCGCGACACGCCTGATGGGCTGGAGGTGCTGATGACGCGGCGCTCCAGCACGGCCAGCTTTGTGCCGGGCGCCTTTGTGTTTCCGGGCGGCGGCATTGATGCGGCGGACGCGACCTGCCACTACCTTTGCCAGCGACGTGCCACACAAAGCACCGACGCTTTGACGCAGGCGGTGGCGGCGATTCGTGAAAGTTTTGAAGAACTGGGCGTGCTGTTGGCACGCCATGCCGATGGCCGCTGGGCGAGCCAGGCCGACATTGACGCGATGAACCGCCAGGACGACTTTGCGGCGCAATGTGCTGCGCGTGGCTTGACCCTGGCCGCCAGCGACGTGCATGTGCTGGCGCGCTGGATCACCGACCGAGACCTGTCCAAACGCTTTGATGTGCCGTTTTTGGTGGCGCGTATGCCGCCTGGGCAAACCCCGGTGGCCGACGAGAGCGAGCAATTTGAGCCGGTCTGGGTGCGTCCGCTGGAGGCGTTGGCGCGGCACGCAGCAGGCACATTTTTCATGATTTTCCCAACCATTCACACCCTGCAGCGGCTGCAGGCATTCGCCACGGTCAACGATGTCCTGCTGGCCTGTGCGGTATCCGAAGCACCGTTGTTCACCAGTTGTCCCCGCACCGGCTTGCTTGCCGGTCGCGAGGCGCGGTACATGGAGCATGAACTGCCGTTTGGTGAGTTGGCCCTGGTGTGCCCGGACGGGCAGATCGCACATGCGCTGGACTGGCAAAGTGAGCGCCCCGTACCCCTGTTGAAAAACGTGCTGCGCCTGACCGCGCCCAACCCCGGCGTGATGACTGGCCCAGGTACCAACAGCTATCTGGTGGGAGACCCGTTCACCGGCTTTGTCGCCATCGACCCTGGCCCGGCGGACGATGAACATCTGGAAAAACTCTGGCGTGCGGCGGGAGGTGACATTCGCTACATCGTTTGCACCCATTCGCACCCGGATCACTCGCCCGGTGCCCGACCGCTCCAAGCGCTGTGCCAAGCGGCTGGCCGGGTCGTGCCGCCCATTTTGGGTCTGCCGAGTGCGGCCACCGCACGCGCCGCCAGCGCCTTCTCGCCCGACAAAGTGCTACAACATCAAGAGCTGCTCACCCTTGTTCCACAAGGGGTACAAGGAGATTTTTCATATAAATCTGGTCACACGCTGCAAGTTCTGCATGCACCTGGCCACGCCGCCAATCACCTGTGCCTGGTGCTGCTGGAGGATGGTTTGCTTTTCAGCGGTGACCACATTTTGAACGGCACCACCACGGTGGTGGACCCGCCCGACGGCGACATGACGGACTACCTGAACTCGCTGGACCTGCTCAGTGCGGCCTGTCTGGAACACGCCATTCAGTTTATTTTGCCCGCGCATGGCTACGTGATGGGCGGCCCGGACGACGAAGCCCTGCAGAACATCGCACGTCTCAAACAACACCGCTTGGCGCGCGAATCCAAAGTTTGGTCGGCCATGCAAGCCCATCCCGACGGCACGCCCGACGAATGGGTGGCGGTGGTTTATGACGACATTCCTCCCCGGATGTGGCCCGTCGCCAAACGATCGCTGATGGCCCACGTAGCCCGGCTGGAAGCGCTCGGCACAGGCCGCTAAACCCACAATGCCGGTTTCAAATCATGTGTGTCTAGGCGTAAAGCCGAAGGCAGTGCAGGCGCACGACAAGGCGAAACAACAACGACACGGATGATTTGGAATTGGCATAGGCGGGGCGGTGGTTACCATTGGCAACAATGATCAAACCTACCAAGCCCCCTTCTATGGCCAAACGCCCGGTCTCGCCACCTGTTGCCGACGGTGAACGACTGTCCAAACGCGTGGCTTTTTTGATGCACTGCTCACGCCGCGAGGCCGAGCAATACATCGAGGGCGGTTGGGTCAGTGTGAATGGTCAGGTGGTTGAAGAACCAATGGCTCGGGTGGTCGATCAGACGGTGGTGATCGACCCGAACGCCAGCCTGATGGGACTCGCCGAAGTCACGCTGGTGCTGCACAAACCACCGGGCTTTGAGGCCATGGCGGCCTTGGGTGAAGCCGGCAAACGTGTCAAACCGGCGCACCAATTGTTGTTGAAGGAAAACCACTGGGCGCAAGACCCCGCAGGTGTTCGGGTGCTCAAACACCACTTCGCCAAATTGACCGCCTGTGTGGCGCTGGAGGTGGCCGCGACCGGGCTGGTGGTGTTCACACAGGACTGGCGGGTGCTGCGAAAACTCACGGAAGACGCCGCGCTGATCGAGCAGGAAACACTGGTGGAGGTGCAAGGTGAAGTGACGGCAGACCATTTACATCGCCTGAACGCGGGTTTGTCTGACAACGGTCAACCCCTGCCCCAGGTGAAGGCCAGCGTCAACAGCACGTCAGACACGTCCACCCGCTTGCGCTTTGCGGTCAAAGGTACCCACCCGGGCTTGCTTGCGTACCTGTGTGAGCGCGTCGGCTTGCAGATCGTCAGCATGAAACGCCTGCGGGTGGGGCGCGTGGCACTGTCGGGTTTGCCCGAGGGACAGTGGCGTTATCTTCAGGATGGCGAGCGGTTTTAAACGGAATTACAGACTAAACAGCTGTCCTCTCGCCGCGTCGGTGATGGCTTGGACGCAGGGGTGACTGATGCGCCGCTCAACCGACACCGCATAAAACGACTCGACCAACTCGTCGGTGCGACCAATGGCGGTGGCATCAAACTGCTGACGGGTTTCTTCATCGAGCACGCTGGGGGCCATGAACACGCCCAGGCCCTCCCGGCCAAACGCCTTCATCAGTGCAGCATCATCAAACTCACCCACCACCACGGGTGCGATCTGGTGTTTGGCAAACCACCCCTCCAGCTGTTGGCGCACCGAGGTGGATGCGCTCGGCACCAGCATGGGTAGCCCATCCAGGCAGGCTGGAAATTCACCTTGCAAGCGCGGCAGCAGGACGGGTGCCGCAAAGAAGCTCATGCCGCTGCTGCCCAGAGCGTGGTTGAACGCTTTGACGCTGACACGGCTGGGCATGGGCTCGTCTGCAATCACCAGGTCCAGCCGGTGCAAGGCCAATTGCGCCAGCAAGTCTTCGAATTTGCCTTCGCTGGCGAGCAATTTGATCGGCTGGTCCATGGAGAACGCGGGTTCCAGCAGCCGGTAAGCAATCGACTTGGACACCGAATCGGACACGCCCACCCGAAAATCCAGCCGGCGTTGGGTGCTGCGGGTTTGCCGCAAGGCGGTTTCCAGGTCTTGTCCCAAATTGAAAATCTGGTCGGCGTAGCCCAGCGCCAGGCGACCGTGTTCGGTCAGCGTCAATTGACGGCCGGTTTTGCGAAACAGCTTATGCCCCAGCCAATCCTCCAGCAACTTGATTTGGCCGGACAGGGTTTGTGGCGTGGTGTGCAGTTGCTCCCCCGCGCGCATGATGCCGCCGGCCTTGGCGGTGACCCAAAAATAGTAAAGATGCTTGAAATTCATGCGAATAACCCCATGTGCTTCACTCAACACTTCGATTTTGACGAAGTGTAAATGTTGTTAATTCGAATTTACACGAAGTGATTTGAACTTTATAGTTTCACCTGTGTCTCAATGTTGGACACAGACAGGAGTCATCCCTATGCGATTAAGTACCAAAGGCCGTTTTGCAGTCACCGCGATGATTGACGTGGCGCTGCGCGAGAAACTCGGGCCCGTGCCCTTGTCGGACATTGCCGTGCGCCAGCAAATTTCCTTGTCGTACCTGGAGCAAATGTTCAGCAAGTTGCGCCAGGAAGGCCTAGTCACCAGCACCCGTGGGCCGGGCGGGGGCTACACCTTGGGGCAGCGATCAGACAACATCACGGTCGCTGACATCATCTGCGCGGTGGAAGATGCACCGCCTAAACGTGCGCCCAAGGAAGAAGTCACACAGGACATGGCCCAAGACTTGTGGGATTCAATGAACGCCAAGGTGCTGGACTTCATGCAGGCGGTCACGCTGCGCAGTCTGGTGCTGGAACAGCTGGCCAAGGGCGTGAAGATAGAGCAAAAGCCTGCGCCCAACCGTGGGGTATTCAAAAAACCCACGCCTGCACTGGTGCGTACCAATGCGCCCAACTCGGTGTTTGCGCTGGGTCAAACCCTGCTTGCTAGAAGTTAATGTGCCTCTAGCCCTTGTAGTACCTAGGCTAAGTGCTACAAAAATAAAAGTGTGAAGCCCACCGATAAGCCGGATTCTGTGCGTTGGAGTTGCCCCCAACGTGACTGCCATTAATCTGGGCTGTTGGTCACCCAACAGCTCGGTGCTACCTACCCGCACACTCCGGGGGCCCCATCAACGTGTGCCTATTTGGTATTGCTGCGCGTAGAGATTGCCCGTTTCACCCGAACTTAATCGGCTCGTCTCTGTTGCTCTGATCCTCACCTTATGGCCTTGCGACTTTTCAGTGGACAGCCGTTAGCTGCTACGCTGCCCTATGCAGTCCGGACGTTCCTCCAGTGCCTTGTTTCCAAGATTGCACCAGCGGCAGTCTGGCGGGCTTCACAGACCGATTATCGCCGCTGATGTGGATATTCCCAGAAGGTTGCCCAGACAGTTCTGCGATTGTTGCGATCGCATGGGCTGGGCCTGCACCTTGGAGGCCGACAAGCACGGTCGAACCTGGTTATGTGCCGCACTGACGGACCAATTTCTCAAACTCATCAAGCGGTAATGGTCGGCTGAAGAGGTAGCCCTGATACGCCCAACAATTGTTGTCGGCCAAAAAGTCACGCTGTGCTTCGGTTTCAACGCCCTCGGCGATAACGGCCAGCCCCAAGCTTGTTCCCAATGCGACGATCGTTCGTGCAATGGCCGCATCGTTCGGATCCGTCAGAACTTCACAAACGAAGGATCGGTCAATCTTCAACTGGTCCAGCGGTAACCGCTTCAGATAAGCCAGGGAGGAGTAACCTGTTCCGAAGTCATCCAGGCTGAAGCCAATGCCCTGGGCCTTCAGCGCAACCATCTTCTCGACGACCGCATCGGTGTTCTCAAGCAAAAGACTTTCAGTCAACTCAAGTTTTAATTTGTTTCGTGGCACACCCGCACGATTCACCGCTTCAAGCACCAGATCCACGATGTTGGGTAGTCCAAACTGCTTGGCGCTGACGTTGACGGCCATGGTCAGGTCGGCCATGTCCGCGCGATGGGACCATGCAGCCAACTGGAGGCAAGCCGTTTCCAGAACCCATTGCCCGAGCGGCACAATCAGACCCGTGTCCTCTGCAAGCGGGATGAAATCATTGGGGGGCACCAAACCGCGTTCTGGATGCCGCCACCGCAACAAGGCTTCTGCGCCGGTGATATGGCCGGTCGAGTTGACCTGAGCCTGGTAGTACAAAACGAATTGTTGCTTGTCCAGAGCGTCTCGGAGGTCCAACTCCATGCCCGCGCGTTGAGATACGATGTGTTGCATCTGAAGGTCAAAGAAACGCAAAGTGTTGCGTCCGGATGCTTTCGCCTGGTACATGGCCGTGTCGGCACGTTTCATCAACTCGTCTGGTGATGCAGACTGGTCTTTGAACAAGGTCATACCGATGCTTGAGGTACTCAGGTGCGAACGCCTGGCTGTTTCGCAGGTGTGATCCGTTGTACCCAATGTATAAGGCTCAGCCAGGTTTTTCAGAATTTTTGCCGCCACCTGTTCAGCCTGAATGGCTGCAGTTTCATCTTGATCAAGGCCTTCGAGAATCACCACAAATTCGTCACCGCCCATACGGGCAACCGTGTCACCGGCTCGTGTGCATCCACGCAAGCGGGTCGCCACCGACACCAGCAGCTGGTCGCCAACGGCATGGCCCAAGGTGTCGTTGAGCTGCTTGAAGTTATCCAGATCAATCAGCATCAAGGCCCCCTGGTGACCGTGTCGCTCGTTGTTGTTCAATGCCTGCTTGAGACGATCGAGCATGAGGCGGCGGTTGGGTAAATCCGTCAATGAATCGTAAAACGCAAGGTGTTCAATTTCCTGGGCGTTGGCCTTGCGCTCGGTGATGTCACGCATGGCAACAAGAATGGCAGTTTCACCGCCATAGACGATCATTCTGCTTTGCACTTCCACATCGATGACCGAGCCGTCAATCTTGACGTATTGGAGCTCTGCCAGCGGGTTGGATTGCCCTTCCTGGGTTAAGCGGGTTTGCCTTTCCAGTGCCACCTCGCGGGAATCCGGGTGAACAAGGTCAAGGGCTGACAGGCCAATCAGATCCTGATTTGATTGGGCCCCAAACATTTTTACCGCCGCCGGATTCACGTATAAAAAGCGCCCATCCCGATGAACCCCAATGGGTTCAGGCGACCACTCAATGATGGTTCTGTACCGTTCTTCCCCCTCGATCAACGCAGCCTGCAGCCGCTTTCTCTGGGAGATATCGCGGGATGCCGCATAAACATACCCGATGCCGTCCAGCTCAAGCCCAGAAGCATTGATCTCAACGTCCAAAATGGATCCGTCACTTCGTCGATGGTGAGTCTCGAACACCAACTTTCCGTGTGCTGCAATCAAGGCATCGTTTTGCAGCTTGATCTCTGCCCAGGGCAGGTCAGTTTCCCAATTTTCAACGCGCAAAACGCCAATTGCGGATCGGTCATAGCCCAACATCGTCAGGAACGACTCGTTCGCTTCAACCAGCACGCCATCGCCATCCAGGATGTGGATCCCATCGCCTGCAGTTTTCAGAATGGTTTGAAGGCGGATGCGGTTGTGCTCGGCAATGTCGTGCTGACGCTTTCGCTCGGTGATGTCATGGCCAATGCCAAGCACACCAATGACCTGCCCTTGTGCATTGCGAACCGGTGTTTTGGTGGTTTCCAGGAGTTCGCGGTGGCCATCGGATGCGAAAGTTACCCATTCTTCATTGCGACTGGAATCGCCTTTGTCCATGGCGATTTGATCATTTTCCCGGAAAAAATCTGCAAGTTCCTTGTCGACGAAGTCGTAATCTGTTTTACCAATGATGTCGCTTTCTTGCGCGCCAAAAAATTTTTCAAATCGCGAGTTGCAAGACAAGTAAACGCCCGATATGTCCTTGAGCCAGACCAGATCGGGGATGGCTTGGATGAGTGCGCGCAGACGTAATTCACTGACTGCAAGCTGATTTTCAAACTCTTTACGATCCGTGATGTCGCGCGCGATGCCAAATAGGCCAATCACCCGGCCATCGACTTCACGCAAAGGACCTTTGGTGGCCAAAAATGTTCTTTCACCATTGGCTGTCGCAACAATTTCCTCGTAGGTGATGGTTCGGTTCTCCGAAATCACCCTTTGGTCATTGGCGCGAATGGCTGCGGCGTGGTGGGGGAGCAGCACGGTGTCATCTAGACCTAACGCTTGCTCAGGTGTTTTTCCAAGTACACGTGAGGTCTCTTTGTTGAAAAGGAGGTAGCGGCCTTCCAGGTCCTTGGCGAAGATGGCATCGGTGGAACTTTCTACCACGTTGTCCAGCAGTTGTCTGATACTCGCACGGTCCATTTGGGCCTGCAGCTCCCGATCTGAGATTTTCTGAGCTTGAAGCTGCATTCTTCGGATCAAGCCATACAGCAGCAATGTGGTCACTGCCACAAACAGCCAACCCTTGGCAATGCTGATTCGATGGATGACTGCGGGATCACT
>CAIOAQ010000080.1 GCA_903856025.1 uncultured beta proteobacterium | reverse complement strand
CCCTCAAGCTCTACGGCTGAAAAACTGCTTTTCAATTCCTACGGGATGGGACCTCACTTCAAACACCATAGCCGTTACGTGACCAGGCTGGCGCTGCCACTGTACGGTCGTATGCTTACCCTTCAAGTGAGCTCCAGCGAGGAATTCGAAGCCACCATCGACCACACCACACCTTGGCTGATTCTTTTTGCGGGCCTGGCGTGGGGAGCATTTGTGGCGCATTACCTGCGTGGGCGTAGAAATCAGTTGATGGCCGCTACAGCAGAAGTAGCCACTGGCAGATGGAATCTGGAGCGTGAGCAACGGCGTCTGGATGCAATCTTGAAGACTTCCAGTGACGGAATTTGCGTTCTGGACTCGACGGGCTTGCTGATCGAAGCCAATCCGGCATTCCTAATGTTTTTAGGGCGCGATGCATCAGTCGTTGGGAAACTACATTTGCAAGAGTGGGATTTGACTGCCGAAAGCTCGTCTGTCCTCGACATGATTGAGCGGTTGGAGCTCGAATCAAGCCAGTTGTTTGAGAGCCAAATTGTCTGCCTGGATCGGCGCGTGCTGGATGTGGAAATTCATGCCCGCAGCTGGAGCTTTGATGGTCAAAAATTGCTTTACTGCGCGGTGCGCGACATCACTGAGCGTAAACGCACGCAAGCCCGTTTGGATGAAAAGGACCGCAAACTGCGCAGCCTGATTGACAACATACCGGCGCTGGTTGGTTATTGGGACGTCAACCTGAAGAATCGGTTTTGCAACAAGGCCTATGCCGACTGGTTTGGGATGGATCCACTTGTCGTGCAAGGAAAGCATATTCGCGAGGTGGTGGGCGAGGTCATCTACCAAAAGAATCTGCCTTACATTGAAGCTGCGTTGCAAGGGAAACCACAAAACTTCCAAAGGGAAATTCCAGACCCCAGCGGAAAATTTGTCCGATATTCGTTGGCACAGTACTATCCCGACGTGGTCGATGGACAAGTCCGGGGAATGTATGCCATGGTGTTTGATGTGTCGGAGCTTCACAAGGCCCGCCTGGACGCCGAGGCGGCCACTCTGGCCAAGAGCCAGTTTCTGGCCACCATGAGCCATGAAATTCGCACACCGATGAACGGAATTCTGGGCATGGCGCAACTGTTGGTCATGCCGGAAGTACCCAAGGAAGATCGCCTTCAGTACGCACAAACCATTCTCAATTCCGGGCGAACGTTGCTACTGTTGCTAAATGGCATTTTGGATTTATCGAAAGTTGAAGCGGGCAAGCTCAGTCTTGAGACGATCGAGTTTGATATGAGCAGTGTGGTCAGCGATGTCCGCTCACTGTTTGTAGACTCCGCCCAGGCCAAGGGTTTGCAGTTGACGTTAAATTGGCACGGCCTGGTGGGACAGCGCTATCAGGGGGATCCTTCCAGGTTGCGGCAGATGGTCTCAAACCTGGTCAGTAACGCCATCAAGTTCACCGCCAGTGGTTTTGTACGGTTGGACGTATGTGAGCTAAGTCGCCAGGGCGAGCAAGCGATGATCGAATTTTCTGTGGTCGACAGTGGCATCGGCCTGACCCCGGAACAGCAGGGCTTGTTGTTCCAGCCGTTTTGCCAGGCAGATAGTTCAACCACCCGAAATTTCGGCGGCACTGGGCTGGGCTTGTCGATTGTGCGTAGTCTGGCCGAACTCATGGGGGGCAAGGTTGGCATTGACAGCGCGCAGGGTCAGGGCTCCAGGTTTTGGTTTCGAATTCCAATGGGTGTGGTGCAGTTCAAGTCTGATTCATCAGCTCCGGCAGAAGCAATAGCGGGGCAAACACTTGCGGCATCACCTTCCAGTGAAAAGTTCCCTGTGCACGTCTTGGTAGCTGAAGATAACTCGACGAACCGTATGGTCATCAAGGCGCTGCTGGGTAAGCTGGGTCGATTCGACTTCCGGATTGATTTGGTCGAAGATGGGCAGCAAGCAGTAGATTTCATCGCTGCCGGGCATGCGCCTGATGTCGTGCTGATGGACGTTCAGATGCCTGTGATGGATGGGCTGGTGGCCACCATGAAGATCCGCCAGTGGGAGGCAGAGCAGGGGTATGCCCATTTGCCGATCATCGCCTTGACTGCAAATGCTTACGAAGAAGACCGCAAGCAATGCATGGAGGCTGGGATGGATGACTTTTTGACCAAGCCTCTGGACATCAAAAAGCTTGACGCGGCGCTGTGTTATCACACCAAGGCGGCGGTGGATTCTGTGTTATCAGGAAAATCATGAATGACTCAAAAGAAAATCACATTAGTGAATATTTAACGTTCAAACTCGGCGACGAGGAATACGGTATCGACATCATGCGGGTGCAGGAAATCCGCTCGTTTGAGGTGCCCACGCGCATGGTGAACACACCTGATTTCATATTGGGGGTGTTGAATTTGCGCGGCTTGATCGTGCCAGTGGTTGATATGCGCATCAAGTTCAACTTGTCGCAGGCAAACTACGATCAATTCACCGTGGTCATTGTGCTAACGATTAAGGGGAGAATTTTGGGCATGGTGGTCGATGGCGTTTCGGATGTGATCACCTTTGCGCCGGAGCAGTTGCGCCCGGTGCCGGAATTTAGCTCGGTGATTGGCAACGACTATCTATTGAACATTGGATCGTTGGAAAACCGTATGTTGATGTTGCTCGATATCGATAAACTGATGTGCAGTGCCGACATGAATTTGCTGCGAAGTGCACAATGAACAGCCAAGAAAAACGCCGCTAGGAGTACAAATAGATGCGCTTGAATCATTTGAAAATTTCGACACGCCTGTATCTGTTGATCGGGTTGCTGTCGATCATGTTGGTCAACATGGGGGCTATCGGGTTGTACGGGATCAGCCAGTCCAATGAGGCTCTGAGAACCACTTTTGACGACCGTGTGGTGCCGTTGGATCAACTCGGGCAAATCAGCTATTTGATGCAACGTAACCGCGTGCTTAACATGGATATGTTGCTTCATCCTGAGCCTGCCAATGTTCAAAAGCGCAATACAGAGCTGCGAGTTAATGTTGAAAAAATAGCCAAGAACTGGAACGATTATCTGGCTACCTACCTGACACCGGAAGAAACCCAGTTGGCCAAAGCCTATGGCCAAGCCGGCAGCGTCTATGAGAAGGAAGGCATTATTGCTGTAGCAGATGCCATCGTGGGAGGCAATTTGCAAGCCGCTGCTGATCTATATAAGCACAAGCTGAGCCCATTAGCGCCAGCAGCGCATGACGGTATGGATAAGCTGATCGACTTGCAGGTGAGGGTTGCCAAGCAGGAGTTCGACGAGGCTGTTGCACGCTATAAGCTCATCAAGTGGATGTCGATTGCATCCATCACAGGCGGCCTGTTGGTTGCGATGTTGCTTGGCTTGACGTTGGTGCGCGGAATTTCGACGGGGCTTCAAATTGCGATCGAAGCTGCTCACGCGGTGTCGCAGGGCGACCTTAGTCATGCTATCGATGTGGACGGCAAAGATGAAGTTGCCCAGTTGCTCGGCGCTCTGTCGGTGATGCAGTCCAGCTTGGTTGATGTAGTCAGCCAGGTTCGCATGGGCAGCGAGTCGGTTTCCACTGCCAGTGCTGAGATTGCCTCGGGTAACCAGGATTTGTCGGCTCGCACAGAGTCCCAGGCCAGTGCGTTGGAGCAAACCGCTGCCTCCATGGAGCAACTTGGCTCTGCCGTTAAGCAAAACGCTGACAATGCCCACCAGGCCAACCAGTTGGCGTTGAACGCCAGCACGATCGCCGTGTACGGTGGCGAGATGGTGACCCAGGTGGTGGAAACCATGAAGCACATCAATGACTCCTCCAATCGGATCTTCGACATCATCAGCGTCATTGACGGGATTGCTTTTCAAACCAATATTTTGGCCCTGAACGCTGCAGTGGAAGCGGCTCGCGCGGGGGAGATGGGGCGCGGTTTTGCTGTGGTGGCAAGCGAGGTGCGCTTGCTTGCTGGACGCTCGGCTCAAGCAGCTAAAGAGATCAAGACGCTGATCGGGGCAAGCGTGGAACGGGTTGAACAGGGCTCGAAGCTGGTTGACCAAACCGGTAGCACGATGCAGGAAATCGTCAGTGCGATCCAGCAGGTGACAAACCTCATGGGCCACATCAGCGCGGCTAGCAGCGAGCAAAGTGCAGGGGTGCTGCAGGTCGGCGATGCGGTGACGCAGATGGATCAGGTCACCCAGCAAAACGCAGCATTGGTTGAAGAGATGGCTGCTGCTGCCGGCAGCCTGAAGGTCCAGGCCCAAGAACTTGTGACCGCGGTGGCGCTTTTTAAACTATCATCGAACGAGACGCGAGCAATGGTGGTGCTGCGTTAAACGCAACCTGTCAAGGATGTGGATGTGGATGTGGATGTGGATGTGGATGTGGATGTGGATGAGGTATGGGGAATTTGCCCGTAGTCGTTGTGACCTTTGCTCAAAGCCGCCAAGGTATGAATAAAAATAACTGATGAAGCATGGACAAGCCTCACACTGAACTGATCCAAGCCAATGCCTTGTTGCGCAAGGTGATTGATGAAAATCCCAACATCATCTTGATGAAGGATTGGGATGGCAAGTTTTTGATCGGTAATCGTGCACTTGCCAATTTGTACGGTACGACGCCGGATCAATTGGTGGGCAAGGATGATGGTGCGTTCAATTCCAATGCCGAGCAGGTGGCTTGTTTTTTGGAAAATACCCGTGCTGTGATGATGCAGGACCAAACGCAAGTGGTTTGGGAAGAATCTACCGATGCAGCAACGGGGCAGACACGGTATTTTCAGTCGACTCAGGTGCCATTAGTCGGACCAGATGGGCAGCGGCAGATATTGGTAATTGCCAACGATGTCACCGAGCTCAAGCAAACACAGCAAAGACTTGAGGAAAGCGAACGCCGGTTGCGCTATGTGCTGGATGCCACAGGCGAAGGCATTTGGGATTGGGACATTGGCAGCGGACTGGTTTCACACAATCGGCGCTGGTGTGACATTGTTGGCCTTGGCGATGACTTTCTGCAGCATCCATTAAATAGGTTTACTGGGTTGCTTCATCCTGACGACAAAGAATCGGTGATGGTCAAACTGCAGGCCTGCTTGGATGGAAATGCGCTCTATCAAAGCGAACACCGCATGATTAAACATGGGCAGGTCGTTTGGGTCAGGGACCGCGGTGACGTTGTGGAACGCGATGCTGGTGGAAAGCCTATTCGTATGGTTGGAAGTCTGTTGGATATCAGCAAGCGAAAAGAAGCGGAGTTGGCTGCCAGCAACTCTAGCAAACTGTTACACGAGGCGGTCAGCAGTATTGCTCAGGGGTTTACTATTTACGACGAGCAGGATCGGCTGTATTTGTGTAACGAGACATACAAAAGCTTTTATGAAACCAGCCGCGACCTGATTGTGCCAGGCAACACCTTTGAAATGATCATTCGCCAGGGTGCCGAGCGTGGCCAATACAGTGAGGCCTTGGGCCACATCGATCAGTGGGTTGAACAGCGGGTTGAACAGCACCAAAAAGCCGATGGAACGGTGATCGAACAGCAGCTTTCGGATGGCCGCTGGTTGTTGATTGTGGAGTCACGCACGCCCAGTGGCTTCATTGTTGGCAATCGGATTGACATCACGGCAAGAAAGAAAGCACAGGCTTTGGTGTGCGAACACAGCGCGCAACTGGACGCGATTTTTGAGTTGAGCCCGGATGCATTGGTTTCGTTTGATTCTTCCAAGCGAGTCAAGTACATCAGCCCGGCGTTTGAGCGCCTGACCGGACTGTGTGACATCGATGTGTTGGGCGTAGACGAGGCGAATTTTTCAAAATGCTTGGCAGAACGCTGTGTGAGCGACGCCAGCTTTAGTGGCGTCGCTGCGCTACGTGCTGCGCAGCGGGCGACGCCCGAGAAGGTGCCACGCGTGGTGATTGAGCTTGGCGATTCAGCGAGCGGTCAACACTGTGTGTTGGCGGTCTCACTTCGTGAATCCGAAGAGTCTGGGGTGTCACAAATTTTGTATCTGCGCGACATCACCCATGAGAGTGAGGTCGATCGCCTTAAGAGTGAATTTTTAAGCACAGCGGCTCACGAATTGCGCACTCCCATGGCAAGCATCTACGGATTTTCAGAGGTGCTCTTGACGCAAAAATTAAAAGCGGCGGAACGCAAGGAATTCTTGACCATTATTTTCCAGCAGGCTGAGTTGATGTCGTCCATTTTGAATGAATTGCTTGACCTTGCGCGTATTGAGGCGCGCCGTGGAAAAGACTTTGTGATTAAGCCCCTGCTGGTTGAAAGCCTGGTGGCTCAGGTGGTTTCCAGTTTCAAGCTGCCAAAGGGACGCAGCGCCCCGCGGATAACGGTCAGTGGAACTGCGCCGCAAGTTAATGCAGATCCAAGCAAGGCGGCTCAGGCGTTGCTGAATGTGCTGTCCAATGCATACAAATATGCCAGTCAGGGTGACGTTCTCGTCAAAATTAAACCGATCGAAGATGGTGTGGCGATTTGTGTGACAGATCACGGGCCTGGAATGACACCAGATCAGGTTAAGCGCGTCGGCGAGCGGTTCTTTCGTGCAGATACCTCGGGCAAGGTACCTGGCACAGGCTTGGGGATGAGCATCGTCAAGGAGATCATGTCGCTGCATCACGGACGGGTTGATGTTGAAAGCACACCAGGTCAGGGCACCACAGTGACTTTGGTATTTCCTGGACCGTGCTAGACCTTCATTGGATTGCGGTTGTGCATACGGGCTGCGTGACGATTCTTTACTGACGGGACAGGCCCCGGTACAACATGTAAGCCGCCAGCAGGTACAGGATGCTGGCGAAAATTTTCTTGAGAGGCTTTACCGGAAGGCTATGCGCTGCGCTGGCGCCTAACGGTGCCGTAATGACGCTGCATGCGGCAATCAGCTTCAAATCCTTATCAAACGCACTCAGACCAACCGGGATGTTGTCCAAAATACTTTGCATGCGCATTTCAGCGATCGTGGACGCCTGTTTCAGGCTGATCGTGGACGGCGATTCAGCGCCATCGTGGACGCGCAGGGGATGCGCGCAAGCGAGGGGTTAAATGTATCTCAAGCACCAAGGGTGTCTCAGGACGGCGATCGCGAAGCGAGTGGTTTGAGCTCTCACGCGCAGGCTTATCCACGGCGGCGGGCGGCGCTTGCGACGTACCGACCGGCGCGGTGGGTAAGTCGTCTTTGGCGCGGCGATGGTGGCGATCATTGGTCTTTGCGTAACTGTCCGCGAACCCCCATCTTGCTGCGGTAGCGGATTGCTGGCATCGTCAGCGGCATGGAACAAATCCCCAATTTTTTAACAGTAACGCAGCGCCGGCGCGGTGTGCCATTAATCCGGCACGGCCAAGCATTCTGGCAACAGGTTTTGCATGACCATGAGATTTCAGGTCTGAGCCCGAGTCAAT